>JBCCCJ010001018.1:0-3053 GCA_039033615.1 Bacteroidota bacterium | reverse complement strand
CCCAGATGCCATTTCCCGAAACAGGCCGTGCGATAGCCTTGCTCCTTCAAAGCTTCGGCAATGGTGATTTCTGTTGCCGGCATGCCCCCTTCACTATCCGGTCCGAAATTGCCCGGCACCCCAAAACGGATGGGATAGCGCCCGGTAAGCAGTCCCGCCCGAGAAGGCGTACACACCGGAGCGGCGGTATAGAAAGAAGTCAGCCGCAAGCCCTCTTGAGCCATTTGATCCAGCCGAGGTGTTTGAATCGTCGGATGACCATAACAACTCAGATCCCCGTATCCCAGATCATCGGCAAAAATCAGGATGACATTGGGAGGACCACTGGCGGCGGGGGGAGTAGGGGCCGAACAAGCCAGCAAAGCAAAGGGGAGGAACAGGAGGAGGTGGCGTAGCATAGGAAGATCGGTTGATTCATGAAGAAACAACCGATCTGCTCAATTCTCTAATTTCCGAGAGATTTTTTAGCGGAATAACGTTACCGTCCCGGCATCTTCATACACCGAGCCGTCATTGATCACCGCTCGAATGACCCAGACATAGACCCCTTCTGGTGCAGCGCCGCCTTCCCAGAGATAGCCATCCCAGGTTTCATCCATGCTGTTCAAGGTGGTGATGTGTAAGCCCCAGCGAGAGAAAATTTTCATTTCTACTTCTTCGACCCCGATCCCTACCGGAAAGAAATGATCGTTGATGCCGTCTCCATTGGGGGTAAAGGCATTCGGTACATAAATCGCTCCCGGAGGAAAGAGGTAGATGCCCAATCGCGCCGTATCCGGACACGCAAAATTGGGATCAAACGCGACCAACTCTACTTCATAATAACCGGTATCTGGATAGATATGAGTGGGATCAGTCTCTTGAGAAAGGCGACCATCACCAAAGTCCCATTTGTAGCCTGCGCCATCTTTGGAAATGTTGATGAACCGTACGCCTTCTTCGGGATACATGAAGGTATCTAGCGGGGTATAATTGGTGTAAAAGGCTGCTTCTGGTGATCCCGTAACGGCTACCGCTACCGTGAGACGGTTCGTACACCCATTGGTATCGGTTGCGATCACCGTGTAGGGATCTACGTCTGATCCTCCCATCAATTCCACTGCTAGGCTGCTATCTTGAGGCGGGATCGTGTTCCAAACGTACCCAAATCCACCCACTCCGCCGGAGGCCTCTACTTCAATCAGGCCCGTTGGTAAGCCACAAAAGGCAGGTTCTTGACGCAGCACTCGAATGGCGATGGAATCTGGTTGCTCCACGATCAAGGTGTCTTCCAGTACACAACCATTGGTATCCTGAACCATCACCGTATAGGTCCCGGCAGGGACATCCGCCTGAACGGAATCCGCGCCGCCATTGGACCAGGCGTAGGTGAGGGGAGGTAGTCCTCCACTGGCCGCGATTTCGACCAGACCATCTGAGAGGCCAAAGCAGGATACATCAAAGGCCATGGTGCTATCAATGGTCATTTGGGGAGGCTCGATGATCTCCGTAGTCAGAGATACCTGGCATCCGTTGTCGTCTGTCACCAGCGCAATGTGGTTGCCAGGGGTCAGGTTGGTCGCAATTTGCGTATTCGCCCCACTCGTCCAGTCATAGCTATAGGGAGGCGTACCGCCTTGAACGAAGGCTTCCGCCTGCCCATTATCATCTCCAAAACAGGTGATGGGGATGGGAATGATGTCTCCCAGAAGCTCCTCTGGCTGGGTAATTTCAACTTCCACCTGAGTCGCACACCCGCGAGAATCTTGCACCAGGATCACATACCTGCCTTCTCGCAATCCGGTGACCGTTGGGGTGGCATCAAAGTTCAGGGAGTCGTAAGCGAAGAAATAGGGGGGCGTCCCACCATTGGCTTCGATCGTTGCCGCTCCGGTCGCCGCATCAAAACAATCCACCATGGAAATGTCTATCACGTCTGCTCCTAAGGGATTGGGTTCACTGATGGTCACCACTACACTGTCAACGCAGCCTTCCGCATCTCGAATCAAGATGGAGTAGTCGCCGGCTGGCAGATTCTCAAAAGCTCCGCTATCGACATAAGCGGGAGCTCCCGGGAATAGATATTCATAATCAGGGGTTCCTCCCGTACCAGAAATGATGAACCCTCCGTCGCTAAGGCCAAAACAGGACACATCCGTTTGACTCAGCAGAATCCCACTGATCGGGACAGGTTCGAGGAGAGTCGTGAGCACTTCGGCCACACAATCATTGGCATCTTCGATGAAAATCGACAGCGGGCCTGCACTCAAGCTGGAGAAGCTACTATCCGGGAGAAACGGCCCTGCGGCATTGAGGGAATACCCATAAGGCGATACCCCACCAAAGGCCAGCACTGCAGCAGAACCATCCATGCCGCCTTGACAAGTAATGTCGGTTTGGGCTCCGATGATTCCGTACAAGGAATCAGGTTGAGTCAGGAAGACATTCAACCCATATCGGCACCCGTTGTCATCTAGCAAGAGAACCTGATGAGGCCCTGCTGCCAGGTTGTCAAAGAAAGTCGTTGGTACCGCTGGCAGGTTTCCGTCTAGGATGAAACTGTAAGGCGGAGTGCCACTTCCAGGGGTTACGCTGATGAATCCGTCTGAACCATTGTAGCATTGGATATTGCCCAAGGAATCCAGCACCAAAAATGGATCTGCGACTTCCAGAATTTCGGTAGACACCGTATCGGTACATCCATTGTCGTCCTCCACCATGATCTGGTAAAAGCCTGGCTGTAGTCCAGTAAACATACCGCTGATTACCGCCGCCGCCGTGTCCCCATTGAGGGAGAATTCGTAGATCGGCGTACCGCCAGACGCACTCGTATAAATGGCCCCCAGGTTGTTATTACAATCGGTATTGGTGGTTGAATCAATGACAGCGATCACTGGAGAAAGCGGTTCCGTAACCGAAACCCCAGTCAGGGTTTCTTCACAATCGTTGCCATCCCGAACCGTGATGGTGTAGGTACCAGCAGGTAGGTTGAAGAACGTGGAGAGGTTGTAGAAGTTGATGCCGTCAATGGAATAGGTATAGCCAGGCGTACCACCAGAAGCGGTAACGCTGAT
>JBCCCJ010001017.1:0-3057 GCA_039033615.1 Bacteroidota bacterium | reverse complement strand
GAAGAACTGGGACGAAAGAACAAGTGAAAAGGTCCAAGTTATTTTTTGAGTCTCACTTAGTTCGCACCTTGCGATTTTTCTAAAAATGCTGATCAACTCCCTGATTTCTTGCGCAAAAGCCAGAACATTCGCAGATTCAGGTATCAAGTACAGGCCACATTTTTCCTTTTTCCAACCATCTTTCCATTCATGGACATCTCCTCCCTTCCTTTGCTCCGAACCAGTTGGCTGATGGGCCTGGTGTTTTTGTTGGCTTGTGAAGCCCCAGTCACCCGTCCTCCGGTCGAGCCTGAACCTGATTTTTATCAAACGCTCAACGATGGCTTGGTTCAGGGCTGGAACACTTGGGACAACCGGAACATTCTCGCCCAAGTGCATTTGCCAGAGGCCTTTTCGCTTGCCTGGCAGGTCATTGACACCACCACGGGGCAACGTCTGAAGCAGGCTTTCACGGGAAACAAAGTCAAAGATTCTGAAAAGGTCCGCACCCTGGCCCATTCTCCCGATGGGTCTTACACCGCTCTCCGACTGACCTGGCGAGAGTTCGATCTTTTGGTACAGAGCGTGTCCGAAGAAGGAGCTCTGCACCTGTTGGTTACCCCGGATTATTCCGCGAACAATCCGGGTTGGGTACAGACTACTCCTTCCTTTTTGTATGGTCGGGATGGCCAAACGCGCTGGGATGGCAAGGTCTTGCAGGTCCAGGCAGGGATTCAGAACTGGACGTTTACCGGCCAAGGGAAGTTGGTCCCAGAAGAGGAAGGCACATTTCGCTTAGCTGGCCCGGTGGGCATGTCCAGTCAGGCCCTGACCATCGAAGGAATTCAGGAACGCATTGCGGCTGCCGAAACCCACTACTGGGCCCAGCGCAAATCCTTCAAAGCCGAAGCCCAGGCCTATCACATTGTCCAAAACGCGATCAACTGGCACGTCGTCTATGATCCGGCCCTGAATCGGGCCGTTACTCCGGTGGCACGAACTTGGAGCTATGGTTGGGGACAGCGAGAAGAGGGCGGCTTTGTGCAGTTTTGTTGGGACAATTTCTTCGTCGCTTATATGCACGCCATCGAAAGCAAGGAACTCGCCTATAACGAGGTGTACCAACTCACTCGCATCATCAACGAGATTGGTTTTGTGCCCAACTATGCCGGACCTAATGGCGAATACAGTCGGGACCGTTCGCAACCACCCGTGGGAGGGATGATGGTGCGGGAAATTTATCGCCTTCACCCGCAGCCGCAGTTTTTGGCTAATACCTTCGACCAACTCCTCACCTGGAATCGCTGGTGGGCGGAAAATCGAGACGTAGATGGCTACCTTGTTTGGGGTTCGAATCCGTATCCAGATATTCAACATCAGCGCCAAGAAACCCAGAACAACCATCAAGCTGCGGCCTATGAATCCGGTTTGGACAATAGCCCGATGTTCGAGGAGGTGCCATTTGACAGTGTGAATCACGTGATGCTTCAGGCAGATGCTGGCCTCATGGGCTTGTACATCGCAGATTGCGAAGCGCTAGCAGAAATGGCGGAGATCTTGAACCGGGTCGAGGAAGCCGAAGAATTGCGCGTACGAGCCGAAACCTATCGCACTTCCCTTCAACGGCTGTGGAACGAGGAGACAGGTCTTTTCCTGAACAAACGCCTCGATACCGAGGAATGGAATCCTTCTATCAGCCCCACGAATTTTTATCCCCTCCTCGGAAAAGCTGCCTCTCCCCAACAAGCCAAGCGCATGGTGCAGGAGCACCTCATGAATCCAGAGGAATTTTGGGGGGAGTATGTCTTGCCTTCTATTTCCCGCAACGACCCTGGTTATACAGCTCAGGACTATTGGCAGGGCAGCATTTGGGCACCGATGAATTTCCTGGTGTATCTGGGACTGAGGAAGTATGATTTCCCCGAAGAACAGCGAGCCTTGGCAGACAAATCCATGGCCCTCCTGGTCAAGAACTGGGAAGCCAAGGGGCTAGTCCTCGAAAACTACCATGCAGAAACTGGCTTTTATCCGGGCTATCGCAGTGAATTCTTTTATCACTGGGGAGCCCTGCTCGGGATGATGTCCCTGATCGAAGGGGGGCACGTAGCAACCGGACAAGAAGGAGAAGCCAAGTGATTCAAGGCATCCTATTTCTCTGAGAAATCTCCTGCCATGTGCTGAAGTTGGCGCAATTGCTGACGCTCAGGAGATGCTGACAATCTGTGCGCGATCATCATTCACCTGTACCAATTCTCCACGCTGGACAGGGCCTTGAACGTTGCATGGGACTTTGTGGCCCCCGCCTTTGTGGTGATGGCTTTGCCTTGAAGGTATCATTTGGACTTTTGTCCAGTGGTATGGAGGAGGATCGTTCAGTCAGGCAGTTCTGCTAGGCAAACACCAAATGCTCATCCTCAATCTTTCGGTACTGCAGGATGATCAGATCCTTGAGATAATTTTGGTGGAGTCGCCAAGGGAATTGATCGCCTTGTTTGGGCAGTTGATCCAGGGAGCGCTGGATATAGCCGGAACTGAAGTCGATGATGGGCGCGGTCTCCAGGGCATCGCCAGACAAGCGAGGGGTACAATTCTGGTAACCGTTGCGATCCATGTATTGAAGGAGGCGGCAGACATAGGTGCAGGCCAGATCGGCCTTGAGGGTCCAGGAGGCATTGGTGTAGCCCATGATGATGGCCAGATTGGGGAGGTCTTGCAGCATCACCCCTTTGTAGTTCACCAATTGGCTGACCTCCACAGGCTGCTTGTCCACCGTGATGGCGATGCCGCCCGCGATCTTGATCTGCAAACCGGTGGCAGAGATCACCAGATCAGCGGTCAGTTCGGTGCCAGATCGTAGTTGGATGCCCTGCTCCGTAAAGGTCTTGATCTGGTCCGTAACTACGGTACATTTCTCCTCCTTGATGGCCAAAAACAAATCATTGTCTGGCACCGCACAAAGCCGCTCGTCCCAGGGTTGGTAGCGAGGGGAGAAGTGAGTATCCACGTCGTAGTCTTTGCCCAGTACCTCGGTAATTTTCCCCTTGATGTAGTCCCGAATGGTAGCAGGGCGCTTTTTGG
>JBCCCJ010001016.1:0-3058 GCA_039033615.1 Bacteroidota bacterium | reverse complement strand
CGTTCTTCTAAGGGAGAGGTCTTTACCGACTTTGACCTTCAATTGACCCAAGGAGAAGCCATGACCAAAAAACGGATGGAGGATGGAACCTACAAAGTCTCTCTGATGGATTGGGTAACTGGGGAGATCAATGGGGGAGGACCTGAATTCATGGCCCAGACTCACCATGCAGATATTTACATCCGCAAAAAATGATCAGGAAATCAGCAAGTTTTTGATAGGATTCAGCAGGGCGGACTTCGGTTCGCCCTCTTTTGTTAGCTAGCGGAAATCGGCTCCAAAGTCAAAAATGTATAGGCATACTCATGCCGATCATCTGCCTGTCGAGCATCCACTTCGGTGATCGTCCATTGATCGCGGTCAGATAATTCAAAGAAGGTATCTCCCTCAACCTCAGCGTGCACCAAGGTCTCATAGATGCGGTTGACATAACCCTTTTCCACGGATTCCCGATAAATTCCAGCTCCTCCGGTGATGCAAATTTCGGGTTCGCCTTCACACATAGCAATTGCCTCTTCCAAGGAATGAGCCACTTCAACTCCGGGAAAAGAAAAGTCCGGGTTGCGCGTGATGACCAAATTTCGACGGTGGGGGAGGGGTTTGCCGATGGATTCAAAAGACTTCCGGCCCATGAGGATGGGCTTACCTTTGGTGCGCCGTTTGAAATGCTTCAAATCTTCGGGCAAATGCCAAGGGAGATCATTGTCGATGCCGATGACGCCGTTTTCAGATACGGCATAGATTGCCATGATGATTTGCCCCATACTTTTCCGCCAAAGGTACATACTTTCTTGCGCTTTTCGTGAGAAAAGCCTTGCCGATATCGTTACGGGGAAGGATGCTAAACAAAAATTGTGTTATTTCCTTTTCACACTATTCCTGCTACTTTTTTTACGAGACCCTGCGTCCGCTATGAATCCCCTTTTCCTTTCTGTCAGGTCGCCCTGGCAAGCCCTTTGCCTGCTTCTTTGCCTGACTGTTTGGCCGATATTGCTTGAAGCCCAAACCGAAACAGAAGCAATCTGGCCGGACTATTCCCTTTCCATTTCTCTGAAAAATGCCAGCCTTTTCGAACTGCTTCAACAAATAGAAGCAGAATATCCTCTCCGGTTTTATTTCAAAGAAGAATGGCTTTCGAGAGATAAGCGGGACTGGAACCTTTCCGCTTTGCCAGTAGAAGCAGCCCTGAAACAAATCCTTCAGGAAGATGGCCTAGACGCGTTTCCATTAACTGATGTCATGGTGATCCTGGGGCGCCCCCTAGAGTTGAAACGCTTCGCAGAAGCCCGAAGGCTTCCGGTAGCAGCAGAAGCAAGCGATGCCTTAGTGCTCTTTCAGGCCAAAACCCGGAAGAACGTCATCGGAGATTCTACCCTGCGACCTCTCCCGGTTGAAGCGACCATCAGTGGGGCGATATTTGATCCCGATTCTGACGAAGGTCTGATGGGCGTCACGGTCGCCTTCCCTGATTTACAAATGGGAGATTTGACAGATTCCACGGGAGCCTATTCCGTAACCATTCCTACTGGCGCTCACAAAGTGCTTCTCCGCAGCAGTGGTCGGGAAACCAGGGAAGAAATTCTCTACATCTACTCGGATGGCGAATGGGAGACAGATTTGGCCTATACCGCCTTTCAATTGGATGAAGTGCTGTTGGAAGCCACGGGAGAAGAAGCGAATGTCAACAGCGTGGAGACGGGTTTGGTGCGGCTTTCCCCCATGGAAATTCGAAAAATGCCCAACCTGTTGGGGGAAATTGATATCGTCAATTCGGTGATGATGGTCCCAGGGGTAAGTAGCGTAGGCGAAGCAGCCCGAGGATTTAATGTCCGGGGAGGAAACATCGACCAGAATCTTGTGATGCAAGAAGGCAGCATCATTCTCAACTCTTCTCACTTGCTGGGCTTTTATTCTCTCTTTCACCCAGATTTGGTCAAAGAGGTCAACTTATACAAAGGCCATATCCCCGCGCAGTTTGGAGGGCGGATCTCCTCGGTGTTGGATGTGAAACTGGACGAAGGGAGCTATCGAAAAGTCCGGGGCAGAGCTACCGTAGGAGCGGTCTCCAGCAAAGTGAGTGTGGGCGGTCCCATCATCAAAAATCAAACCTCCTTTCTGCTTGGAATTCGAACGGCTTACCCCAAATTGCTGATGAATACCCAGCAACTTCGACCCAATATCAGCGATAGCGACGCTTTCTATGGAGATATTACCGCAAAGGTTTCCCAAAAACTGGGTGATTACGGCACCCTCTCTGCCAATACCTACTTGAGTACCGACCGATTCAAATTTGCTGGCGGCTTCGGCTTCAATTGGCAAAACGCCATGGGAGGACTGGAATGGAAGCAAATCTACAACCAGAAACTCTCTTCTACTGTCAAGGTAAACGCCAGTCAATATCGCAGCAACCTGACCCAGGAACCACTCGGGGCGGAATCGGAAATCAGTTCTGGCATGGACCAACTTCGATTCAAGGCTGGTGTGTTATTTACCCCCACTCGCCATACCATTCACGCTGGGGTAGATGGAGTCAATTATCAGGTCACTCCCAATAGAATTGTCCCCTTGATTGAGTCTTCGGCCGTGGAGCCCCGCACGGTGTTCAATGATCAGGGCCTAGAGTTGGGCATATACGCCAACGATGAAATCAAACTCTCCAATTTTTTGGGTTTATCGGTCGGGGTGAGACTCTCTCAATTTGCCAACCTTGGGCCAGGCACCGTCTATCAATACGGAGAGTCTAGCGTGCCCATTGCGGCGAATTTGTCCGATTCGGTTCGAGTCGCTGCGGGAGAAGTCGTACAGCGCTTCACAGGATTCGAACCTCGGGTTTCGCTTCGGGCCAACATCGACGAAAAGACCTCCGTCAAATTGGGATACAACCGGATGTATCAGTATGTGCACCTGCTCTCCAATAGTGCAGCCGCTACTCCGGTGGACCTTTGGCAATTGAGTAACACCTATTTCCCGGCTCAGTCAGCCCACAATTATTTCTTTGGGGTGTACCGTAATTTTCGATCCAACACCATACAAGCTTCCATGGAATTCTACTATCGGG
>JBCCCJ010001015.1:0-3070 GCA_039033615.1 Bacteroidota bacterium | reverse complement strand
GTCTTGCCGCTTCAGTTTCCCGAAGGGACCGATGCGGAGACGCTGAAGCTCACCGGCTGGCTTCAGCCCATAAGAGGCGCAAAAGGCCGCCTGTGTCTCCTCCCCGGCAGTGTACGCCGCCATCAAAGGAAACATCTCTGCCGAATCCCGACGAACTCCGTTTGATTGATTCTTTGCCATAGCCTACTTTTTCCCCAAAGATCAACCAAGCAGCAGACTGACGCAAGAGGGGGTTCGCTGGACGGATACCAACATCGGGGCGGGCGCTGGTTCCTATGAGCCGGTGCACATAGAGGTAGTGGCGGTGGAGCCCTCCCTGGAAATGATTCGACAGCGAAAACCGGATGCTCATCCGGTGGTGCAGGGAAGAGCGGAAGCCCTCCCCTTTCCAGATCAGAGCTTTACGCATGCGCTGACCGTTTTGTCTATGCATCACTGGGAGGATCAGGCCGCTGCCTTCCGCGAAATCAATCGGGTGGCCACCCAGGGTTTTGTCGCTCTCAGTTGGAATCCGGCAGCGGAACCGTTTTGGTTGGTGAGGGACTACTTCCCGGATGTCATGGAGGTAGATCGAGCGATTTTCCCCAGCGTAGCAGAGTTGGAACAGCACTTTGATGCGGTCGAGATAACTCCTTTGCCCATCCCGGAAGATTGTGTAGATGGCTTCCTCGCGGCTTACTGGAAGCGGCCTGCTGCCTACCTGGAGGAAGCAGTACGAGCGTCCATTTCTACTTTTGCCAAAATGGAGGAGCCGGCCCTTTCCCGGGGTCTGACCAAATTAGCGAAAGACCTGGAAAGTGGGCGTTGGCAGGAGACAAATCAAGCTATCTTGGAAAGGGCAGAATTGGATACGGGATATATCATCATTTCTGGGAAAACCAGGGCTGTCTGAGAAACGGTAGTACGTGGCAGTCGCGATGCGCCTGCTTCCTCTCTTCGGGGCATCTGTTTCTACCCAGGTGTGAATCGCCATGCGCTTCCCTTTTTTTTGAAAGTATATTGGTTGCTAGCTAGCAGAGACAGCCCGTCAGGGATGTTCATTTAGCTAGGCGCAGGCCGTAATTCCAACAGGCATATCGTGTATGAGATTGGATAAAAATCCAAAAGATGATTTATCACCACCAAGGAGGGTGGGCCACGAAGCCCGAGGAAGGGGGCCAGATTGTGGGTTGGGCTGGGGCTTCGACGCTTCTTTGCTTACTTTCTTGGCGCCAAGAAAGTAAGGCCCGCGGCAGGCGACCCCAAACTTGGAAATCGCAAGCACAAGGGGACATGGGAAATGTCCAGTGGTGTGAGTATCCATAAGATCATCCCATCAAATAGATGCGTATCTTAACCAAAACTACCAGCAAAATTCCCCTATGAGATTCCCCATCCTCCTCCTGCTTGCCTTAGCCGCCTGTCAGTCCCCTATTTCTAAAAAATCAGCAGCCCTCACCCAAGAAGAAGAGCAAATCGCCAAAGTACTCATCCAGGGTTCCTTTGACAAGATCTGGGGTGGGGTGGACTCCACCGAGATCGCCAACTACCACACGGATGATTTCATCATCCTGGAACATGGGGAGATCTGGGACAATGAGCGAATCAAAACCTACATCCGGGGGCAATTGCAACGAGAAAATCGGCCCTTGAGAATCAACCGCATGGAATACATTTCCCTGGAGAAATACGGCTCTTCTATTCAAATGGCCTATCATAACTACGCCGAGTTCATGCAGGCTGACACCCTCGTCGCCAAAGCCCAATGGCTGGAAAGCGCCCTAGCAGTTCAGACTCCCGAAGGCTGGCGCTTGAAGATGATGCACTCCACGCGGGTGGCGAGGTAGGGGGATCAGACTAGCACTATGGTTTCAGTCAATATGGAAGATACCTGGGTATTGAAGGAAATTCATCCCACCAGTTAATCGTAACGTATTTAGGAAATGAGTAAGAAAGAAGAACCTACCTATCATGATCTGAATAAGCGTCTTTCAGATGAAGAGATCGCAGAAAGTTTTGTGTTAAGAAGCACCTTGGCAGAGGAAGAAAGGCAACTAGCGGAAGAAGAATTTAAAAAGCTTCGAATGCGTCAGCTAATGAATATGTCTGACGATCAAATATTGCAGGGAGAGTTGATCCGAATGAAATTGTTGATGAAGGATTATTTCCAGCAGGATGTTTTTTTGTCACGTTTCTCATTCGGGAATCAGTTGAAAAAATATATCTCTCTCCTGAACATCTCCCATGCACAATTTGCAGATGACATACACCTCCACAAAACAAAATTGAGCCGTCTGATCAATTCAAGAGAAAAACCCAACATCGAACTCATGTATCGCCTTGAGGTTCATAGCGGTTCGGTGATTCCAGCCACGTATTGGTACAAATTATTCTCCAAGCAAGTAGAAGCAGAAATCAAATCCAATGAAAACATGCGTGCAATTGAATCAGAGAAGGTTAAAAATGCATTGAATGTTAAGCGTTCAGCCTAGGAGCGCCTAATCAAATCCTTTTGTTTTTGGCAGAGTCATGCTTTTGTAACGCTAGCGGGATGCATTCCACGCGGGTGGCGAGGTAGGGGGATCAGAGATCCTCCGTTTGTTGGGACGCGGGCATTCTGATGGCAAGTAGTTGTCGCTTAACACAACCAATATGTACTGGAACGAAAAAATAAACCTCATCAAAAAAAATTACTCCAAGGAAGATTTTTCGGTTCCTATGGTTGATAGAAAGTCAATCTTGCGGAAGATTGAGAATCAATTCATTACAAGGCCAGAAGACTATTACTTTTCCAATGAGTTTCGTGGAAGGTTCAGTAATTGGTGGGCCAACCTCAAGGATGGTTCCACCTTGACAATTCCTTATGACAAAATGGTTTGGGGTAAGCTTGAAACCTTCGTATTTGACCAAAAAGACTTTTGGGTTGCAGTTGCATTTATTGGACATACCAAGATTTACCGAGCAAAGAAATCACCCACCTTGGCCTTGATGAATATTGGAAGAACATGGGCCGACTCCTATCACCTCATTGATTTGAAGTTCAAAAGTATGACGAGCATTAAGTTTGAACAACATCAGGTGATGATCCGGG
>JBCCCJ010001014.1:0-3071 GCA_039033615.1 Bacteroidota bacterium | reverse complement strand
TTCTTTGACTTCCCCTTTTGCAGGCCTCATTGAAATATTGCCTTTTCGCATATCAGATACACAGGATGCATTTCAGAAGGCCTTGAGTATGCCTGATCAAACTCATAGCCTCATTAACCTGATTGGTGAGGAAAGAGGGGAACATGAAAATTACGATGCGTATCGTTCTCCTCTGTTACATACGCCTCGCTACCTGGATTATGTCATCAAAATCGTCAATAATGAAGGAGTGGAGGCCATCGTAGATCCAAATCTTGGGCGACCTTCTCATGGTTATCTATTTGAAAAAATCCTTGACCTTAGACTGAAAGAGGAATTCGAAAAACCAGAACTAACTCCATGGCTGGATGAGCTGAAACGACACGTCATGGGGGCAAAGCTCCTGCAACAGAAACTGGCTTTGGTGATGTATTTGTATGGCCGCCGTCATTTGACAGAAGAAGAAACCATCATTTTTTTCGATGAACTCAATTCCAACTTGGTACGACAATTCCAAGGGAGGAAAGCCCTGAGATATTTTTATGAAAGGAGTCTTCTGAAACCTATGGATACCTGGGTAGAATTTGATAACAAAGACATTCATGACTTCCTGGTAGCCAGAGAACTACAACGTTTAGGGGAAACCAATCTGGCTGGGGTGGTATCTCAATTTTGCTTAGACAAACAGACAAGGTTAATCCCAATATGGTGGTGGGATGCGCTTTATTTTTTATGTGAGCGACTGAATGATTGTGATTTGCTACTGCTTCTCATCGATCATTGTACGAGTTGGGCCTTCTCAGATACATATGCTGATCAGCAACTGCCTGGAAATTTTGCTCAGTGTACCCATTTGAATGAACAGGTTTTGAAGAAATTATCCTTCGAACCGTTTGCTTCAGAGGAGAAAGAACGGATGGCAGCTTATCTCTGGAACTTTCAGAAGCGCTATTATGCTGAAACCTATGGCTGGCAACCCATCAGTTTACTCCTTACTGATCTTTTACCAGCAATTGATAGACATTTCCTGGATCGTGCCTTCCAAACTGGAGAATACAAATTGGTATTAGGGGTCTTTTTATGCGCTGAAGAGCAGACCTGGTCTACGCAATTGGGTGAGGAAGAATGGAAATGCTGGCAGGAAAAGTTTTGGCATTTGACTCAACAACCCAATCCGATACTAGAAACCCGATTCTGGGAATTATTCCTCGAGGTATTTTTTACCGCTCCTAATCCGAGTTTGGATCAATTGGCTGAACCCAAAGCATGGATGGAACAGGATCTTCCGCAGCAACTAGCTACCAAAGACCGATATCTGGCATTTTGGGAGAGTCAGGAGGAGGTGATTCTAGCCTTGCCTGAGGAGATACAGCGGGTATTTCAATACCATAGGGGGCAGGTGTTTCGATTCATCCAACCCATGCCCAAAGAGGGAATAAAGGAATTCGTAAGGCAGGCATTGATGCAAGGAACGAAGAAGGAGCGTCTACATGGACTTGCGCGAACTATCGAAAAATTGGAGACACCAGAAGCATGGTTGGCTTTTTTTGACTTGCTCCATCAACAGGAAAAAATGCGGGGAATCTTGGAAGGACATTCTGCGGTTTATCATCTCTCCCTTTCGAATACTTGTACGAGTCGGCTTACCAAAGCTTTGTCCGATGAATCTGAAGAAACTCGACTCTCCTTGAGGCTAGCTTATCAATCCTACTTGAGAGTTCTCGGCACCTCTTCCAATATCCGTCAGCTTTCTCCGTGGGTGAGTGTGATTGTTGAGGCAGGGCTGTTCGCTATGCCAGAAGAATGGCCCTTGTTATCACAGCCAGCTTCTCATTTGTCGCTATGGCAGGAAGTGCAATTTTGGGAAACCATCACTCAATCGGTACGAAAAGAGTCTATTTCCAAGCAAATATTTGAGCACCTATTTACAAAAGATCGAGTTCGAGCTTGGCATTATTTTACTTATTGCCAATCAATAGATGTGCTTTCTGTTCCGACTTCGAACGAAATCCGGGCGATATTCTCAGAGGAATTCCGTCAGGAGAGATCCGAAAGCGCAAGTCAACAGGAAATAGAAAGAGAGCAAAGAGAGTACGAAAACCAAGCGGAAACCCAACGCATCATTTCTGCTATGCTCTCAGAATGGGACAAACTATTGGATACCTATGAGATAACTCCCGAGCAGGAAAAGTTCCCCGAACAGTTGTTTGATCTATTTCTCAAATTATTCCATGGCTCCCCAAATCTTGACTCAAGGGAGACCGCACCTTATCTCAAACGATTGGAGCCCATTGTCTATTCCTACCTCCGGGATTTTCCTGATCTCCGCGAGGTAACACTTAGATTGGAAGAAAAGCCTAACCGCCAGTTTTGCACGGCTCCTCCTTCTCACATTTGGAACTTTCCTGCTGTTATCCAACTTTTGACTAGCTTTTCTACCCTTTCATGGAAACATGCGGAAGAAAAACTATGGTTCGCCATTTGGCTCCTCCCGCCTGGTCAATTTGATTGGTGGTGGCATCAGGTAGGCAAAACCCAAGGAGAAGCAGAATGGGAATCCTTATATCAGCATTTCATCACCCGTAAGGATGATGCAATCCTCTTTCAGCCAGCCACGCTTCTCCAGTTGATCAAAAAATATCCAATCCCACAAGCATACCCTTTGCTTCAACAGGTACTCTTAGGTGCGCTTCAACATGCTGTTCATGAAGGACAGGTAGGGTCCCCTGGACTTGCATTGCTCAAGCATTCAGTATTCCTTCCCATGCTAACCCTGGATGATCTGTGGAAGCTAAAGGAAGCTAGCGCGGGTTTTCCGATTTTACACGATGAACTATCCAGCTTAGAGGCAACTCGTTTTCAATCTGTATCCATAGTAGAGGCATACCTTGACACGTTACTAGAAGACCGAGAATTCTTATTTGATCCGGCCCGAAACCAACCACCTAACCCCCTACATGAGCGATCCATTGAAGTAAGCGTTACGAGCGGAGACCGGCCGCCCTGCGTCTCGACGAGAACGGCACTGGCCGACCCGACCGTGCTCAGAGCTTGCGTTTGATCGGCTACTCGGACGCAAACGACTTGGCCTT
>JBCCCJ010001013.1:0-3072 GCA_039033615.1 Bacteroidota bacterium | reverse complement strand
GTGCTGGTCTATCCCAATCCTACAGCGGACTTCGAAGTCATCAGTGCCTGTGAAGACAGCGTGATTCTGGCCTCGACGGCTTCTACCGTGCCAGGCATCCTCGACTTCATCAATGCCTATAGTTGGGACTTTGGAGATGATCCGACTGATCCCACCAACTTCTCCACTGTTCTGCAACCCGGCCACGTGTATGCTGGTACAGGGGATTACCTGATCATCCACAGTGTTACAACCCTCAACGGTTGTACCGATGAAATTCAGCGGGTGGTAACGGTGCATCCTTCGCCGGAAGCGGAATTTGCCTATGACATGACCTGTGAGAATGAATTCACTGAATTCTATGACCAAAGCATCACAGATCCGGCAACACCGATTGTAGGGTGGTATTGGGACTTCGGGGTGAATGGACAATCCTTAGAAACCCAACGAAGTCGACTCAAGTATGACCGCGAAGGGGGAGCTGGTACCTATCAGGTTCGTCTCGGCGTCATGACCACGGAAGGCTGTGTCGATACCGTCACCAAGGATGTAATCATCAATCCTGCGCCACGAGTACGCTTTGAATCCACCATAGAATGTTTGCTAGACTCTACCCAATTCGAGGATGTTACGCAGATCTTGAGTGGAGAAGTGGTGGCTTGGCAATATGACTTTGGAGATGGGACAGGAGCGGCTTTCGCCAATCCTGCTCATGTCTATCGAGAGCCGGGAGAATATGACGTAACCTACACCACGGTTTCTGATTCCGGCTGTACCAATACCATCACCAGAACGGTTGAAGTGCGACCCCTCCCAGAGATTTTCTTCGTGGAAGGCGATTCGACTTGTTTCAGTGAAGAAGCCTCTCTGTTGGTCGTCTCTGATCCAGCAGTGGAGATCACCTGGTACTACAGCACCGATGAGGAAGAAGCGCCTTTCCACGTAGGAAATGCCTATACCACGCCTCCTTTACCATATTCCAACACCTACTACGTACAGCCGACCACTACCGATCAGTATCGCTGTACCAACGTTCGCCAGCCTCTGACTGCAACGGTCTATGAAGACGAGACCCTCGAACTGGTCACCAATGCGGATGTGGTCGAAATGCCGCTGGCAGTGGTAGAGTTCAGCACCGCTTCGACCGTGCCGATTGTCGACTGGCGCTGGAACTTTGGCGATGGCAATGCGTCTACCGTGGGCACGCCCGTCCATGAGTATGCCTACCCTGGCAAGTATGAGGTCAAGTTGGAAACGGTGGACAACAACGGCTGTGAGCAAAGCCTAAGTACCGTGATCGAAGTGAAACTGATCACGGGCATCAACCTGCCAACCGCCTTCAGTCCCAACGGAGACGGCATCAACGATGAGTACACCATCGGTCATTACAACATTCGCAGCTTCCAGCTCAAGATTTTCAACCGCTGGGGCCAGAAAATCTACGAAACCAATAATCCAGACTTCCGCTGGAATGGTGCCCAAGAGCAAGGCGGAGAAGTGCGCGAAGGCGTGTACGTCTGCGTCGTCGAAGGCATCGACCTCAACGGCAACGAAATCCACGAGAGTACTTCCCTGACGGTGGTGAAGTAGAGACTTGGGAAATTCGTGAGTTGGGAAAGGGGGGAAGTCTGAGTATCAAAGAAGTAGAAGGTGAATGCCTTCTGCTTCTTTGTGTTTTTGGGGTAGGGGGATCGAAAGGTCCTTTTGGAGAAAATCTGAAAGCGGAGATGGGGAAAATCGTAAGGTAAGAGATGTGAAAATTTGTAAGTGGAGAACGAAAAGGCTATTATTCATTCATGTCTTATCTCACACGTTCGCTGGCCGGACCCCTTTTCGATTTACTGAAGCAGTATCCCATATTGGCCGTCACAGGTCCCAGACAATCGGGAAAGACGACCCTCTTGCGGGAGTTGTTCCCGGAGTATCGCTATGTTTCCCTTGAAAATACTGACAATCGCACCTTTGCGACCGAAGATCCGGTAGGGTTTTTGAAGCGCTTTGATCAACAGGTGATCTTCGATGAAGTGCAACGGGCACCCGTTCTCTTCCCTTATCTACAAACCCTGGTAGATGAAAGCCGTCAAATGGGGCAATTCATTTTGTCTGGTTCTCAAAATTTTCACCTTCTTTCGAATATCACCCAAAGTCTTGCGGGTCGGGTAGCCTTATTCAAACTTCTGCCCTTCGATGCCGCAGAACTTCAGCTCAACCACCTTCCCATCACCGATTGGCGTAGCTGGCTAGTGAAAGGCTTCTATCCTGCGATTGAGGACCGGGGAATTGCTCCTGCCGTTTTTTACAACAACTATCTACAGACCTACCTGGAACGAGATGTATCCGACCTGGCTCGGGTGCAAGACGCCAAACGCTTCAGAAATTTCCTATTGCTCTGCGCAGCACGAGTAGGGCAGTTGCTGAACTATAGCAGCCTGGCAAGTGAGGCGGGGCTTTCGCTGCCTACCGTCAAATCTTGGCTCGCCCTCTTGGAACGAAGTTACCTGATTCATCTGCTCCCGCCCTATTACGAAAACTTCAACAAACGTGTCGTCAAATCCCCCAAGCTGTACTTTTATGACACGGGTCTGCTTTGCTTTCTCTTAGGCTTGCGCAGTCCTGGCGATCTGGATGAGTATCGTCAAACCGGGAGCCTATTTGAAAATTTGGTTATCGCCAATTTCCTGAAACAGGCCCATCACCAATATACCCTGACGGAGTATTGGTTTTGGCGAGACCATCGGCAACGAGAGATTGATTTGTTATCCCGACTAGGGGGAAGCTTTCAAACCTATGAAATCAAATCTACCGAGACCGTTCTCCCCAAGCTCTTTCGGGGCCTGAATCATTTTGAGTCCGAGGTCGTCCGCCAACCAACCCAAAAAACCCTCATCTACGGGGGGGATCAACCACATGATCGCACGGGAGCGAAGGTGAGGGCCTGGTGGGGGTGAAGAAACGAAACCTACTTACCCACGAAAAAACGCCCCATACGAAATGGATGGAGCGAAAAGTACCCAGGACTGGATAGGGTAGTCCAAACCAAAACCAGCCTCCCTGGCGTGTGAGGGCGGCTGGTTTTGATCTTTTTTGGCGCTT
>JBCCCJ010001012.1:0-3072 GCA_039033615.1 Bacteroidota bacterium | reverse complement strand
GTGACTTTGACTTTTTGTGGAATTTTGGTGATCAAAGCACTTCTTCCCTCCGCTCTCCTTACCATAGCTTTCAAACGGCTGGCATCTACCCCGTTCGCCTCACCCTCCGTCGGAAATCCCCTACTGGCGTCTCTTGTCGGGATCAAGCCACGGCGGTCTATGAAATCAATGTTCTCTCGGATCAACCCAAGACCAGTTTGGCCGCGGATCGTTTTCCGTTGAAATCGGATGATTCGGGCATCTGGACGTACCGACTCACCCGCTGGGCCCTGGTCTTGCTGACCATCCTGGCAACCATCCTGTTCCTGGGATTGGGTCTGCTGATTCGTTATCTGACCTATCGCCCCGTTGATCCCAAACAAACCGACCGCTTCCGGCCAGGCCAGGAAGGTCCTTATACCATCCCCTTTCCCCGGCAAGATCATTTGATTGCGCCAGAAAAAGGCCTCTACGACCTGGCTTCGGTCATGCGGCAGCGCCGAATGGGCAACATCCATACCCTCAACGTTCCGGCGAGTATCCACTCGACCATCCAGGAACAGGGGATGCCCGTCCTCCAATACGACACCTCCTCTCGGCCCAATGAATACTTGATTCTCATTGAGCAACATCATCCTGAGAGTCATTTGGCGCGATTTTTTGGGCGAATCACCGAGATCCTGGAAGGCGAAGATGTGTTGTTGGACACCTTCTTTTACGATGGGGATCCCCGCAATTGCTGGAACGATGATTTCCCGGAAGGCATTTCCCTGGAAGAACTCAAACAACGCTACCGCAAGCATCGCCTGATCTTTTTCACCAGTGGCTACCATTTCGTAGATCCCTACACTTCTGAGTTGGTCCCGTGGTTTGCCTCTACCTATGATATTTGGAAAGAAAATCGGCTGATCCTCACGCCTAATCCCGTAGCAGATTGGAGCTATCAGGAAAAATTGCTCATGGAGGAGATCGACCTACTCCCCCTGGACATTCCGGCTCAGATGTACATGATGGAGATGTTCGACGAAATCGGCCAGCCTGATTTTTCCGAACACAAAGCGAGGTTGAAGGATACCTTTCCGGGGGCCATGCGGGGAATCAAGGATCATGATCTGGAATCCATAGCAGGCTTGAAGGCCTACCTGGGAACGGAATTGTTTCGGTGGGTCGCGGCTACGGCGGTCTATCCTCAACCTACCTGGGAAGTTACTTTGGCGATCGGCCATGCGCTTTCCAATACCAGCCGAGGCAAACAACAGGACTACCTCCTGACCTTTGAAAATCTCCTGACACTTGCTCGAATCCCTTGGTTGCAGACGACGCTGCTCCCCAATCGCCTGCGAGAGCACCTCCTGCATGAGCTAGATGGCGCAAGTGAAAAGGTCGCTCGGGAAAGCATTCTACACTTGCTGGAAGTAGCAGAAGTTCGGCCCGGCAGTCTCGCCAGTACCAAATTGGCCGTGCAAGAGACCTCCCATGAATTCTTCCTTCACCCGGGAGACGAAGACATCGCCGCGCGCATGTTCCACCTCATGCAAACGGATCGCCTGGGAGACCCGGTATTGAAAAAGCGACTCCAGCAAGAGAGTGCCTTGCTGGGAGGCCAATCTCCGGCTACTCATTTGCAGCATCGCTTTGGCTTTTTGCGTCCGCAGGAATATTTGATCGGAGGCTTGGTAGCGACCCTTCTGGTAGGCTTGTTGACCTGGTTTTTGTATGAAAGATATGGCGAAACTCCCTGGCCTTCCCCGCGCCTGACCGCACAAGAGCAGGTCGCCAACCTGTGGCTAGATCGGTATTATGAGCAAGATTCTGCCAGTTTGCTCCACAATCAGGGCGTCGCCGCCAGCCAGATCGGAAAATATGAAGAAGCGCTCGAACTGATCCAGCAAGCCCGAACCAGAAGAGCTGATTATCCCCTCGCGGACACCAACCTCAGTCGACTTTGGTACCATCAGGGAGCAGTGGCCTATAACGGCAAGAATTTTTCCGAAGCGAGAAGGCATTTCCAGCAAGTTGACTCTTCTCGGGAAAGGGGAATCTATCTCTTGAACCTCGGTGGCCAAAGCCTCAGCCATTATTATCAAGGGAGAGACGAGGGGCTGGAAACCGATCCTCCCATTTCGGACTCAGCCCGAATGGTATTTGAGCAGTTGGTTCAGCTTGATGAAGGCATTGCGTTCCTTGAGTTTCCCAATCTGTATCGCATCCTCAAAGGCGAACAGAATCTAAGCGATTCTACCACCCTCCTCTGGAATTTGACTCAAACCCTCCGTCAACAAGGCAGGTATGCGGAAGCCTTGGTCATGATTGATGCAGTATTGGGCCAGGCCTATCAAGACAGCCTCACCGCCAAACGCGAAGGGACAGAACCGCCTGCCTTGGCTCCTCTGGCCATTCGGGCGAGAACGGGGCGATGGACCCGACGCGTGTGACCCCCGGCGCGTCAGTCGGCCACAAAAGGGCGGTCAATCTAACAGCGCCTACCGACACCCGGTTCGTGGCCGGTTAACCTTAACGCCCGCCCCCTCATCTTGCCCCAAATACCTCGGGGGGTCGTCCATTGGGCGCCATCGGTTCAAGCCCGATGGACGACGGGCTGGCCCCCGGTCCCGAGATCTCCGCAAGCGCTTCCGTTCGCAGTGTTGATCGGCGCTCTAACTCCCTGCCAACGATTAACGCCCACCTACGATGTCCCGAGAATATGCCGGGGTGAGCCTGCGAACGGCAGAGCCCCAGCCGAAGCGATGGCCAAGCACCGTCCTCGGCAACGTCGATGACCCTTTAGGAGAAAGACCGCGCCTCCCGCGCCGCGGCCAGGTGGCGGTCGACCAGCGCCGTCTCCTCGCCCGTGAGCGGCTGGGCCCGGGCATAGACGGGCGCCACGCGGTCGTCGCGGATGGGCGCCTCCCAGCCCGAGGTCGTGGCGAAGAGCCGGGCGACGCCATCCACCCCGAACTCCCGCAAGTAGCCCTGGACCACCGTGTCGAGATAACTGCGCAGGATCGGATGCATCTCGGTCGCGGGCCCGTGCAGGCCGTCCGGGATGTGATAGATCGACGGCCCTTCCGGCAGCGGCGCGCGCAGATAGGC
>JBCCCJ010001011.1:0-3073 GCA_039033615.1 Bacteroidota bacterium | reverse complement strand
GAAAGGCGGCGTAATATTGGTACTCAGGATCGTCTTTGGGATAAAAACTCTCAAAGCTGAAGTTGATCTGTAACTGACTGATGCCAAACGCAAAGCCGAGCGTCACCAAGCCAATGATGAGCAGAAGAAAGGTTCGGTACTTGAGAAGAAGGTTCATTCCACGTTTCCATTCACTTCGGACAAGGCAACCCTTGTTTCGGCCTCATTGTTTCAAACTGGCTCGCACTCCTCCCATAATTTCCCGAATTCCTTTTGATAGGAAGCGAAGAGTTGGGGATCATTGGAGACGAGGAGGTTTTCTTCATTGCGGGTAGCGGCACTCCGGGTCCAATTGTAGCTGCCAGTGATGAGGTAAGAAGTATCAAACAAAGCAAATTTGTGGTGCATATGGTGCGGCGACTGATCGATGCGAACGGAGACCCCGGCGCGGGAGAGTTGTTCGATGTCGGAGCCTTTGTCCCACATCTTGTCATTGTCGCTGATCACCCGAACCCGTACCCGTCGGCGGTGGCAGCGGATGATCTCTTCGCTGATTCGATTGTCACTGATGGTAAAGACACAGATGTCCAGTTGATCGCTGCACGAGCGGATGCGGTGCAAAATGGCGTCTAGACACGCATTGCCAGGGCTGAAATACACCCGTTGGTCGAGGTCTTCTCCCTGGTCAGCTTTCGGCAGAAGCACTTTGTTGGCTTCGCGCAACCACTGCAGCAATTGAGAAGCGTGGGCATCATCCAGTTGGGCATCCACCATTTCAAATACCTTGGCCCGCAAGGCTCCGAGCGTTTGAGGAGTAGGCTGGGTGTCTTTGACGGCAGCCCGAAGTGCTTTGCGCTCGGCCCGGGTGAAGATGCCATCTTCAAAAGTCTGTTGGAAGAGGGTTTCGAGTTGGTTCATAGGAGGGTGGGTTGTTCGAGAATATCAGGGGGGATACTCACCAAAAAGCATAACTTTTGGTGAATACACGCACTATTTTGTCAGGTTTTTCGGTTCTATCGGCTTCCGCTTCACCAAATAGTATAACTTGCATTGCTCAGTCGATTGCCAGACTTGGGTTTCAAACTCCCTCTCTAACCTGCGCTTGATCCGGTTTTGGCAAGCCATGATAAAATCCCCCTCTTTGGCGGATTCATAGGCGAAATATCGCCCGATTTGATAGCCTTTCACTTCGTTATACACCAATTGATAGAACAACGAATGGGTGCTTTGTCCAACGTGTAAGATCTGATAGGACTGGAAATCCGGCATGGTTTTGTCCATTTGCTTCATCAGGAACCCATATTTCTCCGGTGGATACAGGACGTCCTTGGGTTCATACACTTTCTCCATGATGTCTCGGTAGGGAAAGGCGAAGAGTCCCAGCACAAATAAGGCTGTGAACAGATAGCGTTTGCTAATCGAGTTGGCTTGCAGCCAGTCCATGATGCTCTGCCACAAGACGAAGCACACCAGTCCCGCCCAGAAGGCCATCATGGGATAGAGAGAAGCGTCATACCAGGATAGCTTGGTCTGGGAATTGCTGATCACTGCCAGATAGGTGGTGGACGCCAGGAGAAAGAGGACACTCAAGTCTCGAATCTGGCGGAATTTGGGATGGAAGGTCAGGCCGATTCCGAGCGGGATCAGCGGCAACCAATAGTGAAACTTGAACTCATACCACTGCTTCAGGTACCAAAACCAGGGATGATTGTGGCCATCTCGTGTCGCTCCATAATGCCCTCCGACTTCGTAGCGCCAGACCCGATCGAGAAAATCCGGACAAATTTCATTCCTCACCAGGTAGTAGCCCGCGATGACAACTACGTAGGTGAGGGCCGCATACCAGGTATATTTGTCTTTGAGCAAGGGAATCAATTGCTTCCGATAGAGGGCATATAGGACGATGGCTGGGCCAAAAAAGAGACCGGCAATGCCCTTGGTAAGGGTGGTGCAAATGAGCAGCAAAGTGATCCATCCCAGGTACTTCTTCTCTTGGATTTCGGCAGAAAAATAGCGGTGAACCATCAACAGCAGCAACAAGCCAAAAAGCGCCAATGGTACATCGTGATCTCCGGTTCGACTCATGTGGACGGTAACAAACCCGCGTGAAGTAACCAGAATCAAGCCGCAAAAATACCCAAATGCCTCACTCCCAAACTGTTTTCGACCAAACTGAATCAAGGTGAAAATGAGCAAGACCGCGGCAATCGCAATCGGCAATCTCAGCGCGAGTTCATTGTAACCAATCAGCTTAAAGAAGCCCGCCTGCACATAGGTCATCAGGGGCGGCTTGGTGTTGGAGGCAGAAGGACCGTAGGGAAGGTCGCGAAAGTTGCAGAGGTAGTCTCCATAGTGCGCCACGCTGAAGGCACGGCAGGCAAAAAGCGATTCGTCAAAATTTTTGATGGGCTCTACATCCAGGTGCAAAAACAACGGGAAATAGATCGCCGCTGAAAACAGCACGGCTGGTAGCCATTGTTTGAGAAACGTTTCTCGATTCCAGCGTAGTTGCATGCGCCCTAGAATGGATAGAGGTCCTAGAATTCGGGGCAAATATAGGGAAATGTACGCGGAAGCAGGAGAGGATATTTGGTGGAACCTACCAAGTTTGATCCCCACTTTTCCTGAAAATTCGTACCTTCCTCTAGATGAATCATTTTTTCCATATTCCTTCTGTCTGGCCTCCCTTTGTGGAAGAAAGGCGCTTGGCGTTATTGGCAATCTGCCGCCAACACCATCTCAAGCGGCTGTGGTTGTTCGGTTCGGTCTTGCAACCAGAGAAATTTGGGCCGCAATCAGATGTAGATGTGTTGTTTGAATTTTGGGAGGAGAGAATTGCTGATCCTGATTACCTCAAAAACTGGGATATGTTTGAATCGAAGGTACAGCAATTGTTCAACCGGAACATAGACCTAGTACATTATCCAAGCCTCCAAAATCCGTATTTCATGGAAGAAATGGAGGAAAAGGCTCAATTACTCTATGACTCGACATCAAAAGAAGTACCTGTTTGATATTAAGAAGAGTATCCTATTCATTGAGGAATACGTAGCGGAATCTGGGGACTTAGTGAGACTTGAAAATAACTTCCTCT
>JBCCCJ010001010.1:0-3076 GCA_039033615.1 Bacteroidota bacterium | reverse complement strand
GCTGATTCGCGTGGGTGCTATGAGATTCGGCGGTTTTCAAAGCATCATCTCCAATTGACGGTTAACACTTCTTTCATCCAGGGCAATTTGACCATGCTGATTCCCCAAGGCAGGCGATCTAGCAGGATGTCCATCGTACGGGGTTCCACTTCTAGCGACCAATTGCTGTCTTTGCGGCGCAGTTTCCCCGGACGTTGTAAAAAGCCTTCTCTTAAGCTGTCATTCGAAACGGCTCCCAAAGCCCCCCAATGCTGAATGGCTACTTGAAGGAGATGATCGGCCTCGGTTTGTAGCGGAATGGAAAGAGATTCCGTGTGGGTGAGGGGTTCTTCCATCGGCCAATCGCAGAGAAGTTTTGGCAGGACCAACGCATATTCAGGCAAGGCTTCTTGGCCACGCACCAGATACCCCAATGCAGAAATGGCTTGTTGTTGGGCTTTTTTGTTCACAAACTGATCCTTCTCTACCAGGCCTACCGCCCGAACATAATTCAGCAAAAAGGGGTGCAGCAATACCAAACCCGCATCTGCAACCGCCAAGGAAGTCCCAACTTTGGCCGAGGTCTGGCGATAGGGTGGACCGACGGATCGTACAGGCGGCTCCGCTAGCTCTTCTCCATCCCCAACAGGAGAAGCGGGTTCCGTAGGATGTCCTTGAAGCAGGGGGTGGTCTTGCACCATGATTTTCAACTCCGGCGGCAATTCCTCCCAGCCCATCGGCAGCAAATGGCTCGGATCCATCGGTTTTGGGTCAATTTCTGTTGATGTTGACTCGGGATCGGTGGCTGGAACTTCCGTTTTCGGTGAGCGAGGATCTGATTCGATTGGTTCTTGCTCCGAAGGTTCTAATGAATCGAGAGGAAGGAGTTCCGAGTCTGGAAGCAGGGGTTTCGAAACAAAGGTTTCTGACGGCTCTTCTGCTGCCGCTTCTACGATCGTGGGGGATTGTTGAGAATCTGCGGGAACAGATGAGGTAGGTGTCTGGGGGGCAGCTCTTTCTTCCAAATGAGGCAGGACCGTTTCTCGCACCCAATTTTTCCAGGCCGTCCGATGTATTGCCTGCCGAAATGGGGCTCCCGCAAGAACCTGGAACAGAGCCTGCCAGATGCTTCTGGATTCGCTTGAATTCACTGGCCAAATCCACGTCTGCAAAGCAGTCATTACCCACGTCTCGGGCGTACGCAGAGAAGCGGAAATTGCCTCCACTTGCAAGTCTAATGCGTGGCTTCGCAATCGTTTTTCCATCGCTAGCTGCGGGACCGAAGGCAATTGAGCCGCCTGCATCCATTGGTTCAAATCGGTGAGTACCTGGCTGAGTTGAGCCTGAATCGCAGGAGAAAGGAGGAGGCTTTGCCACTGCTGCCAAGCTTCGGAGCTACTTTGTTGAGCGAGGCGAATGCGGGCTGGCTCCGATTTCTGCAACAGCTCTTGCAATCGGTACAAGGCCGCTTCGCTGGTGGTGACGCTGCTGAGGGCTGCTCTCTCTAGGTCGCTCCAAGGTAGAAAGGATTCCCACCAAGGCAAATGACCTTTTTCCAGAAAAAACACAAAGCTCTCCCAACGACCACCAGCCGGGGAATAGGCCACTCCATCGGTTCCAACAGCTTTGGCTACGGGAGACGCATGTCCGTTGACCCGAGTCCGAAGGTCCTGCAACTGAGGGGTCAACGCGGCTAATATGCGCGGTCCCAATTCCGCCTCCAATCGGTCCAGGGGAATGGTGTCCAACTTCACCTCTAGCCGATCCAATCGGATGACTACTTCTGGTCCAACGTGCTCCTCAAACAATTGCTCCAAGGCAGGAAAAACTTCTTCCCGCAGCAGATGACTCACCTTGGCCTGAATCTCATTGGCATTCATGCCAGGCGCCAGTTGGAGCCGGATGCGATATTGGTCAATGAGGTGAGCGTTGGACATAAATGAAAGTCAAAAGAGGGTCTGGCAATCTTTAGTTACGCTTTCAACAAGGCTTCCACAGCTGCTACCTGTTGTTTGTCGAAGCTTTTCTTCAAATCTTTAGCTCCCCAACTCTTGCGGACGTTTGCGGTAGAGATTCCCACTTTCTCCATCCGCTTGACTACCTCCCCAATGCTAGCAGAAGCTGACGGGGAAAGTTTTCCTCGCATGAGAAGTCGATCTAGGGTCGCATGGACTACCTGGGTCAACGCCGTTTCATAGGCTGCTTGATTGGTTTCAGAAGCCCGGCGATGGGAAGCGGTCAGCTTTTCTCCGGCTTCTTCAAATCGCTGCAGCAGTTCGTTTTCGTCCATATCGGTCGGAGTCATCAGGTACAGCTCTGCCAGTTTGTAGGACTTGGCATTGCGCACCGAACGATTTTCTTGCCCGATTGCTTGTAGGCTCTCGCGCTGGGTCGCACTCCGTTGGTTGATCAAAGGGGCAGCTTCTTCGCTGAGGGCAAACAGTTGCTCTCTCCTTTGGATGATCAGAGTAGCTTGGAACTTATTCTCAAGATTGGCGGGTTCTCCGTCCTTGGAAGGAGTGATCGTATAAATGTATGTTCCTGGAAGCGGAGCTCTCGGTAGCGATTGATACGGACCAACAGTTCCTACCTCTGAGTCACTTCCAGTTTCTCCGCTAAGGAGGTTATAGTCTACCTTTATGTGTACATCCAAAAATCGGTTGGGAATGGGATAAGCCCGAACGAGAAAGTTTTGCTGCAGAAATTCAGTTTCCAAAATGGTCTGCACCCCTTCTTTGATCAAGGATTCCATCATAATTGGCTCATCCTCATCTAGTTCAATCCGCAAGATGTCGACCTTTTCCATACCAAATGGTGAAGTGATTGGAAAGCTCACGGTTGCGTTCGAACAGTCTCCTTCTACTGCTTGTAAACGAAGGCTTCCAACCCTTCCTGGGTGAAGTTCTGAATAAGGAACAAGAACCTCGAAGGCACTTTTTCCATCATATCGAAAAGTAAGCGGAGGTGAAATCCTGGTTTCATACTGAATGGTCCATTCAAAGGCATTAGTAACATCTACATAATCTGTGGCGTTATTTACGGTAGCCTCCACCACAAAGAATCTTATATCCTCCTCCTGAGACAAGTCAGGAATTCG
>JBCCCJ010001009.1:0-3077 GCA_039033615.1 Bacteroidota bacterium | reverse complement strand
CTACTCCTCCCCTGATCATCGACCCCCTCAGCTTGAGTTGGGGCAGCTTCTTTCACAGCAGCACCTCTGATGATTATCTGTTGGGCATTTTTCAGGATACCGATGAGCAGGTCTACATCACGGGCTACACCAAGACCATGGCCTTTCCCACCACTCCGGGCGTATATCAACCCACCTATGGGGGGAGCATAGATGTATATGTCGCCAAATTTGCCAGTGATGGTACCACCCTGTTGTTCTCCACGTTTCTGGGAGGGAGCAATTGGGAGATGGCGTATGGGGTTGGGGTAAATTCGGCCAAGGAAATTTTCATTGCAGGCTTTGGCGCATCTACGGACTACCCGACGACTGCGGGTAGTTTTCAGCCTACCTATGGAGGCGGGCTGGTAGAAAGCTTCGTCACCAAATTGAGTGCTGATGGCAGCAGTTTGGTGTACAGCTCCTATCTAGGCGGAAGCAATCGAGACTATCTGTATGACATGCAATTGAGTCCTGCCGGGGAAGTTTTCGTTACAGGCTATACGCTTTCCAGTGACTTCCCCACTACCGCTGGGGCTCATGCTAGCACAGCTTCTGGAAATGGGGATACCTTTGTTACCAAAGTATCAGCAGATGGGAGCAGCATAGCCTACAGTACCTACTTCGGCGGCTTGAACTACGACATCGGAAACGGACTGGCCTTGGCGAATAATGGAGAAGTGTTTGTGATTGGTAACACGGGTTCCACGGACCTACCTACCACGAGCGCTAGTGTTCAACCCACTGCCAATTTTATCCTCGGCAGTAATCTCGAAGACGCCTTCCTCTTTCGCTTGAGTCAGGATGGGAGTCAGCTCAAATATGCCACTTACTTAGGAGGCAGTGCCACAGACGCCGCCTATTCCGTTGCCGTCAACGCCCAACTCGAAGCCTACGTTACCGGATTGACCTATGCGACAGATTTCCCGATCACGGTGGGTGCTTATCAACCGTTTGGCTATGGAGGCGCTACTCCAGGAGATGCGTTTGTCAGCAAACTGGATTCGAGTGGCAGCCAATTGCAGTTCAGCACTTATTTGGGAGGAACCGATCTCGATTATGGCAAATCCATCCGCTTGAACCAGGATGGGGTAGTCTTTGTGCTCGGCGCCACCTTGTCCAGTGATTTTCCGGTTCCTCCGAGCAATGGCACCTACACCGCCATGCACGATGTATTTTTGGGAGCCTTGAGTCAGGACGGAAGCATGCTGGATGATGCCTATATTTTGGGAGGCAGCTACAATGATTATCCGCGATCTGCCTCGGCCTTGTCTATCCAAGGAGGAAAATTGCGCCTAGGCACGACCACTCACAGTCCCGGCGCCTATGCTTCCGCAGGCACGTATCAAGCCAGCAAAACCAATGGCGTAGCGGATTCTCCTTGGATCATTGGTCTAGAGTATGATGTGGTGCTACCCGTGGCCTTTACTGATTTTCAAGCCAATTGGGGAGTCAACCAACAAAGCGTTGAACTGAGGTGGGAGATGAGTGAAACAGCCACTGCGGGCAGCTTTTTCATTGAACAAAAGACTGAGAATCAAGCATGGCACTCCATTGCTCAACAATCGGCTCTCCCCCACACCTACCAGGATGTTGGCCCATGGCCAGTCGGTACCCAAGAGATTGCCTACCGCATCAAATGGCAGATGCCCACGGGAGAAGAGGTGTACAGCAGCGTTCAGGCGGTGCCATTTTCGCCAGCAAGTGCCCTCTATTTGAACGCGACGGCCCTTCGCCAACAACTCATCGTAACCTATCAACTCCCCCAAGGACAAGCTGGAACCCTAGAAGTTTGGGCGGTAAATGGGCAGGTCTGTCGACGAATTGCCCTGCCTCCCAACCAATTGGTAGGACTCAAACAAAAGCGAGTGATCTCCACCGAAGGTATGGCCAAAGGTCTGTATGTGGTGCGGGTATTGAGTCGGGATGGCCAAAGCTACCTTCAAAAAGTGCTGCTATGGTGATTTTCTGATGGATGCTGTATCTTGAGGCATGGAATCCTCTCACGTATTGCAAGCAACCCGGAATTGGTTGGAAAGAGTGGTGGTCGGCCTTACCTTGTGTCCTTTTGCCTCTCAGCCCTTGTCGCGAAATCAAATCCGATTGGCAGTCAGTCAGGCAAGCTCCTTTGATCAGCTCAGCAAAGAGTTGTTGTCCGAGATGGCATTTCTCCTGGAGCATGAACCTGACGAATTGGAAACGAGCCTGCTGATCATTCCGGGGTTGTTGGGAGATTTTGAAGAATACCTGGATTTTGTGGCGTGGGGGGAAGAGCAAATCGAAGCCATTGGGGCCGAAGGAACCCTGCAAATCGCGACCTTTCACCCGGCGTACCGCTTTGCAGACGCAGATTCAGAAGATGCCGCCAATTTTTCCAATCGGTCTCCTTATCCTATGATTCATTTTCTTCGGGAGGAAAGTGTCGCAGAAGCCATCGCCCATCATCCAGATGTAGAAGGGATTCCGGAGCGGAATGTCGCCAAATTACGGGCCCTGGGATTTGCCCATCTCCAAGCCTTGCGAGCGGCCTGTCTGGGCACCTGATCCGAGGGAATCGCCCATTCCTTTGGCTATGAGAATGCGAGGGCCACGAATTCACGAACGGGCACGAAAAGAAAAGGGATGAAGATGCTTCATTCGTGGCATTCGCCAAGGAAAGAAACTCCCTCCTTTGCAAAGCAAATTGCCACGAAACCTGGACTAGCGGAAGGAAAATTCGTCCATTCGTGGCTGAAACATAAGTCGGCCTCTCACAAGTTGTCATAAGTAAAGGCAAGCCGTGCGTAAACAAGTCGAGGGGTTCGCTGGTTTTTTTTGTATTTTCCCTTATCTCTCTCTTAACCTCTTCTTCCTCGAACCGTAGGTTAATAGAACATCCCACTACCGATCATGAACATCAATAAGATTCTTCTCTTTCTGCTCCTTGCATTTGGGTTGAGTTGGCTGGGCTATCAAATTCCCACCTGGCTCATGGACCCCAAGTCCTTCATCACCCCTTTTGTGAAATTATTTGGCTACTGCTGGGGCCCTGCGCTGGCAGCCATCATCGTACAAAAGGG
>JBCCCJ010001008.1:0-3085 GCA_039033615.1 Bacteroidota bacterium | reverse complement strand
GCAATGGTTCAGCAAACAAGTAACCTTGCGCATATTCACACCCCAACTGGATAAGGTCCGTCACATCGGATTACTTCTTCCAGGCATAGCCGGAATTGGCGAGGATGTCAGCGTAAGGCCCAACGTCCAGGGTGTCATGTTCGGTAAAGAAGAAGGCTTCGAAACGGGGATCACGCTCCCCAATGCCGGTATTGCCGCCAGTAGGATCGTAGCCTTCAAACGCAGAGAGAAGGTTCTCACTTGGCTTGGCATTGAAGAAGGATTTTCCATTCACCCCGTATTCATGGGGACGAATGGTAGACTCCCGTTGGCTTCTTCCGTCGGTTTGCCAATACAGCCCCCCTGCTTTTCCTTTGAATTGGACTTCAAAGACGGCTTCTGCATTGTTTTTGACGCCGAAATCATGGTTGCTTCGCATCGCAGCAATGGCTTCTTTTACTGTTGCGGCCCCTTCTCCCATCAGTTGATACGGCCCTTCTTGAATGACCCGGCTGAAGTTTTGTTCTGCATCTGCCCATGCTTCTTGATAGAGATGGGCTTTCCCCAAGAGAGACAAAGCCGCTCCTTTGGTGGCACGCCCCACATTGGCCACATCGTATTCCCACGGCAGGTCTGGAATGGCAGTGGTGAGATCTGCTTCGATGAAAGACCAGATGTCTGGGGAGGAAGCACGGTCCAGGTGCAATTGCTCAAGATTTTCCTCGGTGCGTAAGGGGCCTCCGTTCCACAACACATTGAGGTAAAAATAGCTCAAGGCCCGCAGGAAGCGAGCTTCAGCCAGCACTTGACGTTGGAGGGGACCATCCATGTCAATGTTGGGGACGGCATCTAGGGTAATGTTGGTTTTCGCGATCGTCTGATAAAAGCCTGTCCATGGCCCTTCGATTAGATCATTGCCGTGGCTCCCAAACGTATAGGACAGCAACTCCAGAGAAGGGCCTTGGGTGTTGGGGGTTTGGCCGATTTCTCCCGAAGTGAAGTCTAAGAGAAAGTGAACCCCCCTGGCCCAGAGATAGAGCGACTGCAATTGGGCGTAGGCTGCATTCACCGAAGCGATGGCGTCTGCCTCATCTTGATAGAAATCATCTGCGTCAATGTTATTGCTGTCCCGTCGATCCAGGAAGTTCCCTCCGCAATTCATCAAGGGGAGGCAGAGAATTATCCAATAAATCAGCAAGGAGGAAGAAAACTTCATATTCAGGTGCGTATCTGATCCCTAAAAGGCAAGCTGGACCCCCAGCAAAAAGGTGCGTGGCTGCGGGTAAATCATTCGATCAATGCCTGCATCCACTGCGGTTCCGGATTGGAGGGAGCCGACTTCTGGCTCAAGGCCTCCATAGTTGGTGAGGGTCAGGAGATTTTGCGCAGTGAGATAGAGGCGAAAGCGATCGGTGGAAAGCTGGGTTTGCACTTCTTTTGGGAAGGAATACCCCAGGGACAAGGTGCGAATCCGGAGGAAAGAACCATCTTCGATATAGCGATCCGACACCCGTAGGATATTCTGATTGGGATCTGATCGCGTGGTGCGGGGAATGGTCGTACTGGGACGGTCTTCGGTCCATCTATCTAGCACCGCAGTCCCTTGATTGAAATTTTGTCGCATATCTTCCAGCCAGTGAGTCGCTACGTTGAAGACTTCATTGCCGTGTACTCCCTGAACCAACACTTGGAGATCCCAATCGGTATAGGACAGATTCGCCGTCAACCCATAAATGAAATCGGGAATGGGATTGCCCAAGATGATCCGGTCTGCTTCATCCACCACTCCATCTTTGTTTTGATCGACCCACTTGATATCGCCGGGTGCAGTATGGGTCGCCGCCGTGAAGGCGTCTTGTCTTCGATCTGGGTCTTGATTGATCCGGGGCCAGGCATACACTTCCTCCCAATTTTGGAAAATACCCGCTGATTCATATCCATAAAACGAGCCGATGGGCTGTCCGATCCGGGTGATGCTCACATTGGTCAAATCATCGGAGGCTTTGCCTGCAAATATTTCGGTCGCACCGTTTTGGAGAGACAGCAACTCATTGTTGATGGTGGTGAGGTTGGCAGAGAAATCTGCCTGAAATCGCTGGGAGTAGGTCCGAAAAGTTGCTTCGACTTCCCAGCCTCTGCTAGATACCGTCCCATCATTGACAAATGGAGGCGTCATGCCGACAGATGGCCCCACCGTCGCTCGCCACAACAAATCAAAGGTCGTTCGTTGATAGTACTCCACCCCGAGTTGTACCTGATCCTTCCAGAACCCAGTTTCCAGGCCCACGTTCCATTGTTCCGTGGTTTCCCAATTGATGTTGGCATTGGCCAATTCACTCTGTCCGACACCCTGCACGACCTGATTGTTGAAAAGGTAGAAAAAGTCCGTATTGAGGCTCGTGGAGGTGGGATAGGCACTGAGGGGAGATTGGTTCCCCAATTTTCCCCACCCTGCGCGGAGTTTCATGGTACTGATCCAAGGGAGCGACTTCATGAATGTTTCCCTGCTGATCCACCACGCGCTGGAGACAGAAGGAAACCAGCCCACCGGATGATCGGTCCGATACAGTTTGGAAGATTCATCTCGGCGGAGGTTGGCGGTCAAAAAATATTTGTCCCGGAAAGAATAGCTGAATCGCCCGAAAAAGGACCGTAAGGCAGATTCTATTTGCAATGCTCTGGTGACCAGATTGGTGGTGGCAGCCTCGATTGCGACGACCCCCGGAGGAAGAGATTCCCCTGAAGCCTGGAGGTCAGAATAGCGGAAAGCCTGCGCAGAAAATCCCCCCATCATGGTCCAATGATGCTGGCTGACGGTATGCTCCCACGTCAGATAGTGCTCCAACAAAGGGTTGATGGATTGTTGCTTGGAGACCGAGATGGAGGAGGGACTGAATAAGCGGCGGACTTCCTCGAATTCTGGTTGATAGGTGAATTGATCCGTAAAAGAAAAATCCAATCCGCCTTGTACGCGATAAACCAGGCTTGGGATAGGGTTCCACTCCAGTTTGAGGGAAGTCCAGCCACGGTAGATCGTTTGGCGGCTGTCTCGCAGAAAAGCCATGGCCACCGGATTGGAGGCATCCTGGCCCTGATCTACATCCGG
>JBCCCJ010001007.1:0-3088 GCA_039033615.1 Bacteroidota bacterium | reverse complement strand
GAAAAATAACTTCCTCTTTTCGCGTAGATATTTCTTTCCAGATCAAGGAAGAAAAACCGAGTTTGGCGGGCCAAATGAGGCTTTTTTTGACGAAGAGATGGGAAGAAAGAACGAGTGAAAAGGTCCAAGTTATTTTTTGAGCCTCACAAGAAACGTACCGATGACAGAATCTTTGCAAAAATGGATCGATTCGTGGGCAGAACCTGATCTACTCTCCGCTACCCGAGTCCACGCGCTGCCCGATTTCGGTGGGGAGGAGCAAACGGTATTTGTCAAACGAGAGGACGAATCTGGATTTGGGATCAGTGGCAGCAAAAAGCGGAAATACGCCTCCCTCCTCCCCTATTTGGAGCGATCTGGTGTCCAATTGGTTGGGATTGTTGGCGGGGATCGCTCTAATCATGTCATCGGTCTGCTACAACTGCTACGGGAGCGCCAAATTCCTACCCAACTCTTTCTCAAAGCGGGAAGTGAAACTCGTTTGTCGGGGAATCGTTTGTTGCTGGATCTGCTGACGGAGGAATCAGACATCACCTGGGTAGCTGATACTTCGGGTGCAGCCTTGTTCCAAGCCGTTTCCCAACAGTTGCAGAAACAAAGCGATCAGTATTTCCTGGTGCCAGAAGGCGGAAGTTGCCAGGAGGCCCTGCCCGGAGCGTGCTCTTTGATCCTGGACATTCAGCGGAACGAGGAGGCATTGGGGGCCACCTTCGATCACATTTGCATGGATGCTGGCACGGGCCTGAGCGCCGCAGCCTTGTTGCTCACCAACCATTACCTCCAGCGACCGACTCAGATTCACATCGTCCAAATGGCGGGACAGGCAGGAGAGATGGAGCAAATGATCCGGCAAGCGCATCAATGGGCCCATGAATTGGGACTTCCCATTCCTATGCCCCCCTCCCCCAACATTCAATTGCCCTCGACCGCCAAATCTTTTGGGCGGGTCAATGCCAGCGTGAAAGGCATGGTTCGCCATCTGGCCCGGCAATACGGCATTCTGGCGGAGCCTCTCTATGTAGCCAAATTATTCCTCAGCTTTCAACAACTCGCTTATTTCCAGCAATTGAAGGGCCGAATCCTGCTGATTCATTCAGGTGGCGGCACAGGGATGATGGGGTGGGAATATTGATTTTTTGCCTCTCAACCAGAAGAAGCTTGACTGCGTCGAATCAATCGACCGTCAAGCTTCCCTGCTAATAATGGAAAGGGGAAAAACGAGTCTACTCCTTGGTGATGACCACTTTGCGGGTCAGCTTCTCTTTGCCATCGGTGATCACAATTAGGTAGGTACCTTCATAAACCGTTTGCACATCAAAATAAGCGATGGTACTTCCATGAGGGATGCTGGTGCGATCTACCAATTTGCCCGTGATGTCCACCAGTTGAATGTCCAAGCCTGTTTCTACCAAACCATTCACCTGAATCGCAATCAAATCAGAGGTAGGATTGGGAAAAACGGTGAGCCCAAGGCCGCTAATTTCATTGCGGGAAATAGAGGTGCTCTGTCCGGTATAAACGGTGGTTGGTTCGGTAACGGAAGCTACCGACCGATTGGAAGCGAGTCCATAAAAGGTCGGTCCCACCACGTAGGGATAGACTGAATTCCAATCTTCATCTACCGTAGCAAAATAGGCATAGGTGCCATTCGGATATTCTGGCGTCACACAAAAACGACCATTGTGTTCATCCAAGTAATCTTCTTCTCCTGCATTGTCCACATATTCATAATCTTCTCGAAAGTATCCCAGGAAATAGGTTCCCCCTACGTCTGGCCCATCATCTACCTCGGTCCCGTCGGCATATTCGGTCCGCTGGGTGATGTTTCGGAGTTGATAGCTGGATTTGATGCGAGTAACACCACCCGTTCCATCTGAATTTTTATACCCATATGCACCGTAAATCGGAAAGCCATCATAGGCAAACCCAATCAAGGGTGAATGCATGGTGCTGTCGATGGCGTACAATCCATCCGCATCATAGAGGTTGCAAATGTCAGACACTACATTGAGGTCCAATTTGAAGGCAGATGGATTCTGATGGTGATGGTAGTTCCCCATGGCCGGGTGAGCTTTGGAGCAGTCAAATCCAGCCATCTCAGCGGGAATGGCATCTCGATTCCAGGCTTGACTCGCAGCAGGACCACCGGGACAAGGGGAATTTCCAGGACCGCCACAGAGCGCATTCGTCTGAGGATTCCAAGCTACCCCATCTCGCCAATCAAATAAGGCTACTCCGTTGATGAAGATCCCGATATTGCCAGGGTTGGATTCAATGGGCGTACCTGTATTTTCTTCAGGACTCAGTGGAATCTGAAAAATGGCATCCTGATCCTCCGCTTGAGCAGGGTTTCCATCCAGGAATGGGCCAGTCGGATAAGCCGGAATCCCTTTGGTGTGGACATACACGTAGTCTGCCGAATATTCGATCAACTGACAATTGTACAATACCCCATTGTCGATGGGGGTGCTGTTGCCAGATATGTAGTAGCTGCCGGTTTCTGTGGTATTCTGCAACCAGGAGGTGATGGCTGGACTCAATTGCGCCCAGCTCATCGCGGTGCCCAGCATCCAACAAAGAAACAACGTCAAATTTTTCATGCGAAAGGTATGTATGGTGAGAAGAGTTGGTTACGGAGAATTGGAGGGAGGGCCATTTGTAGGCGAAGGGCCAGGAATTGCATCCCGAGGAAATTGATGGCTAGGCTGGAAGACAAATTCCTGATCGTTGAGCGTCAGGAGAAAGGCGATCAGATCTGCCCGGTCCCGCGAACTGAGGGGCAGATTCCCATTCAAAATTTCCTGCTTTTGCGTTCGAGCGTGAACCCCAGCGGCATAATGCTTCAGCACCTGACTCAGTTTGCGGAAGCGTCCATCGTGCATATAGGGATAGGTATAGCTCAGATTTCGGAGAGAAGGGATCTGGAAATGAAAGCGATCTTCTTCCTGCTGACTGATCGTTTCCCGCCCTACATCATTCAGGGTCGTATCTATCGGTAAGCCATTGTCGGCAAAGGTTCCATTGGTGAAGAGAGGTTCAGCATGGCAGCTGCTACAATGTTGCTGAAAGAGCGCATAGCCTTGTTGTT
>JBCCCJ010001006.1:0-3089 GCA_039033615.1 Bacteroidota bacterium | reverse complement strand
TCGGTCGGTCGGTCGGTCGGGCGGGCGGGAAGCGGAAGTTCGCTGCAGTACCGCTTTCTCCAACAACGCGAAAGTAAGCGGACATTCAGCTTACGATTGTACAGCTCGGAGATGTCACTTAAGTTCGATTGTAGATTGATTTAGGAAATTTACAGATGTCGGACGAAGCTAAAGATATAGCAGAACAATTTGAAAAAGCTTTCAACACACCGAAACAGTCTTGGCTTCTAGCCGCTGGCGCGAGCTTCATGTCAAACATCCCCATGATGTATCCTTTGACAAGGCGCGTGTTGGAACTGGCAAGAACAGAAACCTTCAAAGATGAGGGCGAAGTACTTTCTACGATCGAATTTATTGAAGGTGATATTGACCAAAACGCGCACATCGAAATATTTTTGACCCACTTGGCAGATTTAATTTCCATGTCTGTGAGGTCACGCGATCATAGTGCGCAGTTGGGAGATACGAAGGTCAGCTTTGATATCTTGACCAAGTTGCACAATGGGCTTCTGGAGATTATCTCGGATACGATCAGATGGGGCTACCGCGAAAACTGGGCAGAAGATGGCCAGCAACTAGAATCGAGTGTAGGCACTTCGAATGGCTGCTTCTCCCGGATGCTCCGCATATTTAGGAAGGCATACTGAGAGCTGATCAGGCGGTATTTTTCTTTCATTTCAAAATACCGCTGGGTTCTTCGCGCTTGCTTTTCGAGGGATTTGAGGTTCTTTTCTATTTCAAACAACAGGTCTTCCACTCGTTCCAAGTCATCGGTGGTATCCTTGAGGCGCTTGAGGGTTTGCCGCTTGCGAACTTTGTATTTGCTGATGCCGGCTGCTTCTTCTAGGAAGCGACGACGCTCATTGTCCTTATTGGTGAGAATTTCATCGACCATCCCCAACTCAATGATCGCGAAGGAATCGGAGCTGATGCCCGTGTCCATGAAGAGGTTGTGGATGTCTTTGAGGCGGCAGGTGACCCCGTTGATTTGGTATTCGCTATCTCCAGAGCGGTACAATTTCCGGGTGATGGTGACCGTGCTGTACTCGGTAGGCAAGAGGTTACGGGTATTCTCAAAGGTCATGGAAACCTCCGCGAAATTGGCCTTTCGGCGTTTTTTGGTGCCGTTGAAGATGATATTCTCCATCTTATCGGAGCGGAGGTTGCGGGTCCGCTGCTCTCCGAGGGCCCACCGAATGGAATCGACGATGTTGGATTTGCCGCAACCATTCGGCCCCACGATGCCCGTGATTCCTTTGTCAAACACAAATTTGGTCCGGTCGGCAAAACTCTTGAACCCAAAAATTTCCAGGCTAGTCAGTTGCATAGTTGAGGCTTAGCACCTATTTTTCTCTTCGCAAAAAAGCCCTATTTGGGGCACATTCCTCCAGCTTATGCAAGCATTTATCACGCTTCTGATCGTCCTGCTGTCCCTTTTCGGCTTTTTGCTGTTTCGCTATCTCCGCATTCGATTTGGGTTCAAAGATAGCAATTACGGGGGAGTTCAACACATCCGCCAACGGGAGCCTAAGCCCGATGTGGAAAACCTGGCCTTGCCGGGGAGTCGGATGGGAACGGAGAAACGAGTGGCTGACGTGAGGGAAGAAATGAAGCAGGAACTCCACATTCAGACCTATCGGGACGCAGGCAAAAAGCGCAAATTGTTCGTTTCGAAGGCAGACATCAAGCGCTCTTACATCATTGATGCCTTGCTGGAGCGACCTAAATTTTGATGGAAAGGAGCTCTTCTAGACTGAGCGGATTCTTTTCGGGCTAGACGGGATGTACAGGATTGACAGGATTCGGAGGGGATGTTGATCATTTCAACGGCCTGGAAGACCGTTGTACAGTATAGACCTCGCAAGCCTATTTCTCCCGCTCTTTTTTGATGGCCAGACTGAGGAAATAGCCAAATCCCCCAATGACGAGGGCTAGGATGGCAATCATGCTGATGATGGCGGAGGTGGTCATGGGGAGTAGTTGGGAGTTGGGAGTTGGGAGTTGAAAGGTAGCAGGAAATGAGGAGGGAGACAATGAGATCAAAATCAGAAAAGGTCAGAATAGATTTTTTTATTTAGTGATACTTGAAAAATAACTTCCTCTTTTCACGTAGATATTTCTTTCCAGATCAAGGAAGAAAAACCGAGTTTGGCGGGCCAAATGAGGCTTTTTTTGACGAAGAACTAGGACGAAAGAACAAGTGAAAAGGTCCAAGTTATTTTTTGAGTCTCACTTACTGAGCGAATTTACAGTAATTAGACTTATCCGTTGAGCTAATTAACGTTAATTGGCTCAATAGATGTAGGCTCGATTCCCCGATCAAGTTGAAGGTAGGAGATTGACTGGATCGAAGAGAGGGGCGGACAAATACATGGATATGAATTCAAATGGGCCAGTCGAAAACAACCCAAAGCGCCTAACGCTTGGCAAAAGCACTATCCATCCGCGACCTTTGAAGTGATCCATCCTGATAATTACCAAACTTGGTTGAGAGGCAATACGCCTGAATAGGCACAAGCGCTACCTACCGGATCATTCTGCGGAAATGGTCGGGGCCTTTCCGATCAAGTCGTCTCGTTCTAGGGCGGCCAGGAGATAGGCGGCCAAACTCTCCCGATTGATGGTCAAGCGCGGGCGGGGCTGGTTGGCATAACTTTCCCGGACGGTTTGGATTCGCGAAAAGGGGGTCAGGCCTACCGGACGAACCAGCGTCCACTTCAGTTGACTTTGGCGAATGATCGTTTCTTGCCGTTCGTGATCAAGGTAAGGGAATTTCAGGTTGCTGTAATCAATCAACCAGCGAAACCAAAATGGCAATTCCGCCTTGGTTTCGGCTACGCCCCAGGCAGAACACACCACCAATCGCTGCACAGATGCCGCTTCTGGTAAGGCCAGCAATTGGGACATCGACCGCGACATCAGATCCTTGGGACTCCGCAAAGGTGCCCAGGGAAAATCTGAGGTCCGAGATACATTCAGGACGCTAATTATGGCTTCACAGCCTTGCACGGCCTCCGCCAAGGCAGAAGGATCCTCAGGCGAGCCCTTGACGATGGTCAACGCAGGCTGATCGGCATATCCCGCCAATC
>JBCCCJ010001005.1:0-3093 GCA_039033615.1 Bacteroidota bacterium | reverse complement strand
TGACCTGATGGCAGAAGATCTCCAGTTGGTCATTCAACTGCTCAAGCAGAAATATGGCGAACAGACCAAGGTATTTGCGTTGGGGCACAGCTGGGGAGTGATATTGGGCACCTATTATCTCATTTCTCAGGAAAATGAATTGCAAGGGGCCATCTTTTCCAACGGTTCTCATAGCAGTGAGCATGAAACCAGCGCCCGGATGGATTACATCCGAGGATTTGCTGACGAGATGATCGCCGAAGGTCTTTCCATTCCTGAGACCATCGAAACCGAGATGGGCACTTTCACCCATCTGGAGGAAGTGGTTCAGTGGTGCACCGCGAATGATCCCATCGAAACCTACCCTCAGCTACGAACCCAATATGACTTAGTGGGAGCGGTCAGGGGCTACGTGCAGGAGACCTATGTCCAGGATTCCATAGACATCGCTATGAGCATTTCTTCCCGAGACATCAATTACTATTCTCATTTCAATCCCCTGACCGCTCAGATCAATAAGCTGCGCACTGGTCAACTCCTGAACGACACCCGCCCTGGCAAGGAAAACAGCATCCAGGAATTCTATGACTTCACGCCGCAGATGGATCAGATCACCCTGCCCGTTGCGTTGATCTTTGGTCGCTACGATGACATCATCGGACCAGAAGTTGCGGAGGACTACTACCAAGTCATCGCCACGCCCGAAACCAACAAAGAGTTGCACTTCCTGGAACGCTCAGGACACAGCGGACTCTTTCGGGAAAATCGGCGTTTCAGCGAGCTGTTGATTGATTTTGTGGAGAAGCATCGCTAGCGATTATGGCTGCACGTTCTGCCTGAAGAGCGGCACGAATAAGTGGGAAACAGGCTCGATTTTTCATTTTCCGAAAACCTTTTCGCAATTCTCGCCGTACATCTAATCACACAAATACAGAGCCCTTTTACACAAACAAACCCACTTCAATCACCACAGCCCTTATTCGCTCTGAATCCAACCCAAACCCTTACCCCTATCCCCATCGGCCTCCGGTGGGGATCTTTTTTATTTCCAATTACTACGTGCGTCTTTGATCGTACCGATGATGATCTTTTTCTCAACTACTTGATACAAAATGACTACAGAGGGCCGACGAATGATGGCTCTTCTCATTCCCGATGCAGCATCTTCCACATACTGCCATCTCCTGGGATTGTCTTTGATTCCAAGTACAACTTCACCAAGGCTATCTACGAATTGATCCCCCAATCCCATCCGTTTTTCGTCATAGAATTCTACCAATTCCATGATGTGCTCAGTTGCTTCGGAAGTGAAGACTACTTGGTATTCATCTTTCATTGAGCTTGGCTTTCACTTCCTCCCAAGAATACGTCTTTGATGTACCATCTAAGGCGCCTTGAATATTGTTTTTTGCTTCTAGTACCCACGCTTTTGGAACCATAGGATCTTGTTCCAATTCTTCCAGGTCAGATAAAGAAGCCAGGATAAAACTGGCTAGTTGTAGCCGTTTTGCTGGTGAAAGCTGAAGAATATGTTGTTGCAGTTCCTTCATAGAAATGAAGATACGAATTTCACAATAGAAGGGAGAACCGCTGTAAGAAAAATCTTATCCAACCCCTCCCCTACTCTTTTTCCTTCTTTTCTTTTTCTTCTCGGGCTTTGATCTGCTTTTGGTAGAAGGAAATTAGGCCTGCCATGAGTTTGTCATTGTTGAATTTGCGACGGACGAAACTTTTGGCGTGATCGGCGATGGTATCGTAGAGGGCGCGCTGCTCCAGGAGGATGTTGACGCGATCGGCGAAGTCAGCGGGGGAATCGGCCAGCATGATGTGATTGGTGTGGTACGCCCCCAAGCCTTCGGCGGCCATGTGGGTCGCTACGACCGCCTTGCCATAGGCCATGCCTTCGACGATTTTGACGCGCATGCCGCTGCCAGAGAGGATGGGCACCACCATCACCGCTTTGGATTGGATGAAGTCCCGCGCACTCGGCACTTCCCCTAGCGGCACGATGTTTTGCTTGTCCAAGGCCAGGTATTTGCCGGGCATGTTGCGCCCTGCCAGATAGAGCCTGACTTCGGGAAAAGTGCCATGCACGATGGGCCATACTTCCTTCAAAAACCAATCCAGTCCTTCCCGATTCGGTTCCCAATCCAAGGCCCCGATATAGAAGACCGAGGGGTATTCCATCTCCACATCTGGCGCAGGTTGGAGGGCATCCAGGTCCATCCCTACCGGACAAACATACATTGGACTTGCTGCCCCCATGGATTTGAGCATGCCGGAATCCCGCCCCGTGATGGGAACGAGAATGTCGTACTGATTGCCACCGATCACTTCCTCCTCGTAGGTTCGAATTCGTACCGCAGTCTCGGCAAAGAGGTATTTCTTGAAAGGATTGTATTCGTTATTCGCCCGTCGCCACCAGATTTCATGCTCAATGTTATGAGCCCGGAGCGCGATCAGGGCTTTGGGGGCTTGCTGGCGGATGGTCGAGATGTAGGGCGCCATGTACAGCGTTTCCAATTGCACCACATCGAACTTATGCCGATTGAGCACCTTGAGCAGTTCTTCCCGAAAGTGCTGAGAAGTAAAGCGCTTGACGTGATAGGATTCCTTGCTGAAGAGGAAATTCGCCAACATGTCCAGCACCTTCACCTTGGTGTCCACATCAACAGCATAAAATTCCGCCAATTCCTGGATGTCCTCCGGCAGATTCCGAAGGAAGATGTAGTGCTTGGGCGTGTTCATGCTCAGCACCGTCACCTTGTGGCCCGCTTTATGAAAGGCCCGCACCATGTTCAGCATCGCAATCGCTCCCCCATCCTTGGGTGGCCAGGGAAATTTGGTACACAGCATGAGGATATTCAGCGCCATGGCGTAAAGGTACACAGGCAAGCGGAAGGGGCAAACAATTGTCGTAGGTGAAGCGGAGCGCCTATCTCAGCTGATTATGGCTCTCCTTTTTCCTAGTGGCTCCTTTGCCCGCTACAAGCTCTCTTCTTGCCCTCCCAAGTCGGAAGGGGTGTAGGACACTTTTGCATTCTGCACGAAATGGCTAGGATGGATCACCCAAGATGGCTTGATTTTTCTGGGTGCTTGTGTAGATGGCAGTCG
>JBCCCJ010001004.1:0-3094 GCA_039033615.1 Bacteroidota bacterium | reverse complement strand
GGTTTGAGTAGTAGCTAAATCAGCCGTCAAACTTTCTAAGTGTTCGGAAAATTTACTCGCTTCTATTTTTTCGGCACCTTGTAGGTATAAATTGGCAGGGAAGAAAAGGCGATCCTATGGGCATAGGTGAGCCTTTTCTGACGCAGCAAGGTGGAAAAAGCATGTCCTGAGCCTGCCGAATGGGGGCAAGTGTTATGGATGAGAACTTCGTTCTTAAAGCACTAGACAAACGTCCGAAAAAGATACTCATAGCGTAGCTTTCACCACAAAAGAGGGTTGGCCACGAAGCCCAGCCTGTCCCGGAACGGGAAGGTGCTGGGGCGGCATGGAGCGTTGCATGGGGCTTCGACGGTTTTTTGCCTACTTTTTTCGCGCGAAAAAAGTAGGTCCCGCTGAAGGCGACGCTACGTTTGAATATCTGTCCAAAGAAGAGCATTCGAGAAATCTCTAATCGTATAGGTCAGGTCAATAAGTTCCCCTTATCATCCCACTCGGCAATGACGTCGCGCTGGCTGTTGTCCACGCATTTGGCGATCCACTCGGGCTCATAGTCGATGCCCTGAGCTTTGTATTCCGCCAGGACTTCCTCCGGCACCCCATCCCAAATGTTGAAGACATTGCCTTGGTAGCCAAGGTCTTCGATGCCCATTTTACTGGTATAATAGCCTGTCACTACCAAATTTCGCATGCGATCAAAGAACTTGATGCCGTGACTCATTTCCGGCTTATCCCCATTGGGATCGGGATATGCGATGTCATCAATGATTTCTAGCTGTTCTGCGATGTCTGCCGCGATGAATTCCTTGTTGTAGCGACGATTGGATTCCTGATCCAACCACATCAATCCTCCCCGCATGGGCACTTGGTGGGAGGGGAGATCCTTGACGATGAATTCGATGAATTCTGGCACGCCCGCTTCTACCGCAGAACCAGCCGTCTTGGTGGAAGGCAAAATGATGTCGCACAGCACGGCGATGGTTGCCAATTCGTGTTCGTTGAGGAAGACCTCTGCTTTGACGCGTTGGTCGCGCTCTTTTTCTTTCGGGGTCCGTCCGTACAGGCCTGCTTCCGCAGCGGCGGCCTCTTGGGCGGCTTGCTCTTCCGGTGTACAACTGGCCGCCGTGGTCAAGGTAGCTCCAGCCAGGGAGCCGAGCAGTAGGGTTTTGATTGAATTTCTACGGTCCATGATTAGAGGTTTTGCTTTTGGGCCTGTTCGGCAATGTATTCAGAGGTACGCATAGAAAGGGCCATGATGGTCCAGGTGCAATTCTTGTCTGCCTGGGAGGTGAATACCCCAGCATCTACCACAAAGACGTTCGGCACCTCGTGCAGGCGCGCAAACGAATTGGTTACAGAAGTTTGGGGGTTGTCGCCCATGCGAGTGGTGCCCACTTCGTGGATGATCTGACCGGGTGCCAGTAGGCCATAATCCTTTTCCTTGCCGGGACGATCTCCTAACGGAACGCCACCCAGATTGGTCAGAATCTCATCGAAGGTTTCGTTCATGTGCTTGGCCTGCAAGCGCTCATAATCGGTCCATTTGTAGTCAAAGCGCAAGACCGGAATCCCGAATTGGTCTACCATGTTGGGGTCAATTTCGCAGCGGTTGTCGCGTTGAGCGATGGATTCTCCCCTGCCAGCCAGGTGGATGAAGGCGCCATAAAAGCGCTTCACATCATCTCGCAGTTTGTCCCCATAGCCACCGACTTGTCCCTCGATGTATTTATTCCGCTCCGTGATGCCAAAACCGAACCCGTAAGAAGGCATGCCAAATCCTCCACCGATTTCGATGTGATAGCCGCGTGGGAAATCCAATTTTTGGCCGTCTCCCCACCAAGGAGAATAGACGTGCATGCCCCCGTGGCCATCCTCGTTGTATTGCTTGCGATCCATCAAGGCAGGCACAAAGGCAGATCGACCTGCGCCCGTAGAATCGTGTAGGTAGCGACCTACGTTGTCGGAATTGTTGCCGAGGCCATTGGGGTGGCGAGCACTCTTGGAATTGAGCAGGATGCGAGCGGTGCTACAGGCAGAGGCTCCAAGTACCACCACTTTGCCTTTGAGTTGGTACTCCTTGCGATCTTCTTTGTTGATGTAGGAAACGCCCGTGGCTTTGCCTTCCGCATCGGTCAGCACTTCCCGCACCATCGCGTCAGTAAAGAGGGAGACATTGCCTCCTTTCATCGCCGGGAACACCAAACAGGAACCCGCCGAAAAGTCTGCGTACATGCTGCAAGAGCGGTTGCACTGCCGACAGTAAAAGCATACGCCCCGCTCTTCATTGATCCGCTTGGTCAGGATCGACATCCGCGAAGGATAGACCGGAATCCCGGTTTTTCGCGCGCCTTTGATGTAGAAAAGCTCGTGTAGGCGAGGTTTGGGCGGGGGGAGAAAGAAGCCATCCGGATCATTGGGCAAGCCTTCATTGGTGCCGGTAACTCCGATCAATTTGTCGAGCTTGTCGTAGTAGGGCTTGACATCGTCATAGCTGATGGGCCAGTTGTCGCCCAGGCCATCTACCTCCCGATGCTTGAAATCGACAGGACCAAAGCGCAAGGAAATCCGTCCCCAGTGATTGGTGCGTCCCCCGAGCATGCGGGACCGCCACCAGTAAAAATTGGTGTCGTCTTTTTGGGTGTAGGGTTCTCCATCCACCTTCCAATCGCCCCAAGACATATCAAATTCGCCGAAAGCCCGGGTAGAACCGGCTCCACGACGGGGAGATTCATAGGGCCATTTCAATTGGGTTTTGGTCTCTGGGTCCTTGGGGTCAAAGTAGGAACCCGCCTCTAGTAGCGCGACTTTGAGGCCAGAATTGGCCAGGGTATGGGTCGCCATGCCGCCGCCAGCCCCCGAACCGACCACGATGACGTCGTATACGGTCGAGGATTCGATGATCTGCATATCGTAGTAGTTAATAAAGGTGAGTGATCAGAAAAAGATGCCTATGCTCCACTGTGAAGCTACAAAAGTTCTGCCTTATGAAGAAGGGAAACGAGACCACTTTGTTGCGGGAAGGGAGAAACGGGACCACTTCGTTGCGGGAGGCGAGAGGCGGGAGTTGCCGCTGGCAAGAGGTAGGGTCGGTCTCTGT
>JBCCCJ010001003.1:0-3094 GCA_039033615.1 Bacteroidota bacterium | reverse complement strand
TCTTTGACCACGCCAATGATGGTCCGCTTATCCCCCCAGAAGTCCAACTGTTTCCCAATGGCTTCTGCCGGAGTAGAAATGCCCCACAGACGCATGGCTTCTTCATTGATCATCACCTGGAGTTCATTGGTCGCATTGGCAATGAAATTGTCCCCGGCAAGGAGGGTCATTTTCATCGTAGAGAGGAATGCCGCATCGTGGAAATAGAGGTAAAAGTTGTAGTTGTGTTCCTCCGCCGCGCCGACGATTTGAATTCCGGTTGTGGTGGACATTTGGTGGGAGGGCATGCCTGGGACACAATTGGAGAGAGAAACACTTTCAAAGTCTGGGTAGTTCAGAATCTGGTCTCTGAAAATGCTGTATCGTTCTTCTAGGGCATCGCCTTCCGGGGCCCGAACTACGATGGTTTGCTCGATGTCCACGCCCAGGTCAATGTCTCGCAAATATTGCAGCTGACGATTGGCCGTAAGGGTCTGCGCCAACAGGAAGATGGTGATGCCAAATTGGAAGACGACCAATACTTTTCGCAGCAGTAGGCCTCTCCCGGAGTGCGCAAAGCGTCCCTTTAGGACCGAAATCGGTTCAAAAGAGGAAAGGATAAAGGCCGGGAAAATGCCAGAAAGCAAGGTGCTGATACCGATCAGAGCCAATAAAGCCAACCAGAAATTGGCGTTTGCGCCAAATTGAAAGGCTTTCGGGAGATCGGCCATTTGTTGGAAAGTCGGCCAGGCCAAAGCGATCAAGCCAACCGCCAGACCTGCTGATAACGCATTGATCAGCAGTGCTTCCATGAAAAATTGGCTGCGCAGTTGGGTCATGGAAGAACCCAGGACCTTGCGAATCCCGACTTCTTGCGCCCGATCCAAAGACTTGGAAGTAGAGAGGTTGATGTAGTTGACAATGGCAATGACGATCACCAAAATGCCCACCCCAAAGAGGAAGAAAACGGATCGAGCATCGCCATTGATTTCTGGCTCAAAGGACTTATTAGAATACAGGTGAATGTCCTTGATGGGCTGCGCAATCACCTGCTCGCTTTCAATTTTTTCTTCTGTTACCAGCCTGACATTCAACTCTTCCAGACTCCTTTCGAAGGCAGGATATTGGTCGGCTCGGTTCAGCAGAAGATAAGTGAAGGTATTGTTTCCCCCCCAGTTGTCATTGCTTTCCCCAAAGGCGACCTCCATCGTGCGGTAAGAAATCAGGATGTTGAATTTCAGGTGGGTATTGGGAGGAGAATCCGGCACCACGCCACGGATGATGAAAGCAGGTTCTGCGCCAACAAAGAAGATCTCTTCGCCCACCACGTCGGTCTTGCCAAAGAATTTCCGGGCCATAGATTGAGTCAACACCACTTCAAAAGGCTGCCGGAAAATGTCTTCTTCACTCCCAAACAGCAGCGGATAATTGAACAGACGGAAAAAACTGGAATCCGCCGCGTAGATCATAGGTTCGCTGAAAAACTTATCCCCTACCCGAACCGGGCGTTGATCAATGCCATAAGTCCGAACATAGGCTTCCACCTCTGGGATCACGCGCTTACACATCGGACCCAGTGGGGGGTAGGTCTCACAATCTTGATCTACCACCGTTTCGCCATCCAGATAGTCCATGGTGATGCGCACCAGTCGGTCAGCATTGGGATTGAGGGCTTCGTAGCTCAGTTCATATTGGACATAGCCCAAAATGAGCAGCGCCAAGGTCATCCCCAGGGCCATGCCGATGATGTTGACCAGGGTGTAGAGCTTTTCGCGGGAAAAAACCCGTAGCGCGACGATGAGATGATTCTTGAACATAACTGGTTGATAAGGAATTCGAAGCAAAGGCCGCAACAGGGACGGACGAATGAGGCGAAAGACTTCCCAGGCATAGCTCCTCCGGGCTCTCGCAGGAGAGCTATTTTCCAGATGATCCTGGAATAATTCTTCCATATCCCCCTCGATTTCTTCCACAAAATCCGGTCGGAGGATCAGGCGGAGAAAGCGCAGGGGCCAAGAAGGCGGACCCTGAGATGGATGTTCAGCCATAGGCTAACAAAAAGACAATTCGATGGGCAGAGCTTGCCAAAGTTGGGTTCGGATGTCTCGCAGTTCGGTCAGGACTCTGTGCGCGGCAGGAGTAGCGGAATAGATACGCTTGCGCTTTCCGCCCCGCTTTTTGGTCGCTTCGCCAAATTCAGAACGAAGAAAGCCTTTCTCCTCCATTCGTTTCAGCGCTGATTGTACCGATCCTACACTCAAGCTTTGGCTCATCCGCTCCTCTAATTCCTTCTTAATCGCTACGCCATAGGCTTCTTCCTGCAAGACAATCACGGTCAAGAGCACCAATTCTTCAAACTCGCCCAGTTTGGTTTTTTTCATGCCTTGATATCTTTCGTAATTGCACACAATATAGGTGGTGCTGATTTCATTCGCAATTGCAGTTTTTATCTTTAGCAAGTTTGGCCGAGAAGAAGACATAATACAGACCACTTCGCTGTCAGAGTTCAGATTTTTCAAGAGAGGTCAGGTTTCGACCGACATGCGCTAACAATTGCCTGCCTGGATAAAAGCCCTTTGTTTGAAAATGGGCGAAGAATCCTGTTAACTTATTGTCAAACAACAGTCGAATATGAAAGGATTTACCTATACGCTGCTTTTGCTCCTCTGGGCAACTACTCCCCTTCAGGGGCAATCGTACCTGAACTATCAATTGAGGCTAGAGCCAGTTTGGGCGCGGGTGGCCGATGCCATGGGAGAATTGGGTTCGGTAGAAAGCGTGGAGTTTTCCCCAGATGGGAAATACCTCGTCAGCGGAACCAAATTTGATAACTCTGTCATCATGTGGCGGACGTCAGATGGTACCGAGTTGTGGCGGAAGTATGCCGCCCAGGAGGTGGAGCGGGTAGGTTGGTCGGCAGATGGTCAATATGTCGCTGCTGGTAGTGAAGATTATTTGGTTACGTCTATCACGCTGAAAGTGGAGAGGTTTTTCAAGTCTTAGAACATTCCCAAGGGATAGATGGACTCACCTGGTCTCATCAAGGCTTGTGGTTGGCAACTGGGGAGGAAAAAAGAGAACAAGAGGGCCAGCCTACCCAAGGTTGGATTCGGAT
>JBCCCJ010001002.1:0-3099 GCA_039033615.1 Bacteroidota bacterium | reverse complement strand
TCCTTTTTCTTATAGTGGAGGATCTTATACACACCAAAATCCAGGTCTTGCGAATCGAACTGGAACAGTTGATTGAGAAATGCCTTGAGTTGTGCTAAGGGAGTAGAGGTCATTCTGCTGGTCTTGGTAAGTGGTTGAAAGCTTGCTCCGTTGGGAATCAGTACATTGTAAACGAAATTTCTTTCCATCACGCATGACATCCCGAGCCTGCCGAGGGTTCTTTTGTCTGGAGTAAGAACACATGAGATGCTTCGGCAGGCTCAGAATGACACATTTCATGTGGTAATTTTTTTCGTTTACACTGGACTCAGGTCCGGATGTCTTCGAAGAGGCAAGATACGATTTGACCTCCATCATTTCGGTTTTTTAGAGAAAAAAGGAAAGGTGAACCGGGCGTGGATCGCTTGCTCACGCTAGTCCCCATCCGATGGGGGAATCAGTTGACCCTTGAGATAATTGCTCAGAACTTTCATAAAGGAATGGGCTAAAGCCAAACGGAAAGGCCAAATGTCGCAGAACTTCCACGCCCCACTTGCCATTGGCGGACATTTACATTTTTCATTTAGCGTTTTACATTTTACGGTTACCCTGCCTCTATCCGCAGGATACAGCCTTCAAAAAACCAACCTGCCCTAAATTGCTCCGGTCCGCCCGCCATCTACGGGAATGCTGGTGCCATTGACATAGGCAGCGGCAGGAGAGGCCAAGAAAGCGATCATGTTGGCGATTTCTGCCGCTTCACCAATCCTCGCGGCCGGAATAGCCGCTTTCATGTCAGCGATGACCTGCTCTTCGGTCTGGCCCCGCTGATTCGCCCAGCTCTTGACGAGAGAAAAGAGCCGCTCCGTCGCGGTCATACCGGGGAGAACATTGTTCACCGTGATGCCAAAAGATGCCACCTCATTGGAGAGGGTTTTTGCCCAGGAAGCCACTGCGCCACGGGTGGTGTTGGAGACCCCGAGTCCTTTGATGGGAATTTTGACGGAAGTAGAAATCACGTTGATGATGCGACCATAGCCCGCAGCTTTCATGCCGGGGATGACGGCCTGACTGATGAGGTGATTGCAGAGCAAGTGCATATGATAGGCCCGCAGAAAGGCCTCTGGACTCGCCTCGGTAATCGGTCCCCCTGGAGGGCCGCCCGTGTTGTTGATGAGAATATGAGCGGTATCACCGCTGCTGCTGAGATGTTGCGACACCGCCTCAGCTACTGCTTCCGGTTGGGTGAAATCCCCCACCAAATAGCTGTGGGTGGCTCCATTTTTCGGCAATTCTGCCAGGGTCGCTTGTAAGCTAGCTTCATTGCGGGCGAGGAGCAGAATGCGAGCGCCGAGGCCAGCCAATTCCAAGGCAGCTGCCTTGCCAATGCCCTGGCTGCTGCCGCAGACCAGGGCGGTTTTTCCTTCGAGAGATAGATTCATGGAAGAAAATTAGGGAAGTTTTTCCACGTAGCGAAACCAATTGCTTGTGAGACCCGCATCGGCCAAATTCTTGCGGATCGCGGCATGCGATTGGGGAGATTGATCCATCCCAATCCAGCGCCTCCCCAATTGACCAGCTGTCTTCAACGTGCCCCCAGAACCAGCAAAGGCATCCAATACCCAGGAATCAGGCGCAGAGGATTGCAGGATGATCCGCTCAAGGAGGCCGTGGTTTTTTTCCGTAGGGTAACTCACGTAGGAAAGGCCCTTGTCCTTGAAGGTCCACACGTCCTGAATTTTCTTGCCGGGATGATCCGTAGCAAAGACGATTTTTCGAGGATTTCCAGTATCTGACCATTCAATCAGCCCTGCTTCCTCCAACTGGTCCAACACCTCCCGACTGTAGCGCCAATGTCGTCCTTTGGGAGGAAGAAGGCCTTTCCAGGCTTGTCCGGTATCTCCGTGGAGGGTTTCGCCGGGGGCATGAAGGGGATGGGTGGTGTATGGCCGACCATCTGCTGAAGTTTTTGGGAAGAGCCGCTTGAGGTCAGCTTCGGAATGCGGTTCCCGCTGTTTGTTCCAGATGTGTTGATCCCGATTCTTGGCGTAGAAGAGGATCATGTCTGAGTAATTCCCGTAGGCCTTGCGGGAGAAGTTCTTGGGATTGCACTTGATGCGACTGATGTCGTTGAGGAAATTTTGCTGTCCAAAGACTTCATCTAGAATCAGCTTGACATAGTGGCCGATCTTTTTGTCGATGTGCAGGTAGAGAGAGCCGCGGGGAGAGAGCCATTCGCGCATCACGAATAAACGCCTTCGCAGAAACTCCAGGAATTCATGATCTACCAATTGGTCCTGGTAGGCAACTTCCTGATCTAGGTTCGCAAAATTCTGTCCGGTCCCAAAAGGGGGATCGATGTAGATCAAATCCACTTGTTCCCGAAACTGTGGCAATAACAGGTGCAGCAAGGGCAAATTGTCCCCTTGATAGATATGACCTTGCGCTGTTTCTAAGTGCTCCTCCGTTTGGACCGTCCCAGAGAAGGTTTGATTCATACACGCCTCTGCCGACCATTGGTTGGGATATTGGAGCCAGCAGGATTTGGTGTTTTGCATCCCTCAAGATAAGGAAGCCAGAAATCCTTCCAAAAAGGTGCCTTGTACATCTGCTTCTGTATCGACATCGGAGAGGGTAGGGAGGAGGGCGAATGAGCGATTCGCGATCTGCAAATCCGCTATGGTAGCCTCACATACGGTCTCTGTACTCCAATTCTTTTGCTGAAATACGGCGGGCGTCCACTGACTCATCCCCAGCAGGTAATAACCCCCATCCTCGGCTGGGCCGATCACTGCATCTGTTTCTCTGAGGTGAACAAAGGCATTTTCCAGAATCTCGCTGGTCAAAGTCGCACAATCGCTGCCAATGATGGCAATACGCTCATAGCCTTGTTGCCACCCCCATTCAAACGCATGAGCCATCCGCTCTCCCAAATCCGCTCCTTGCTGTTGGTAGCGGTCAAATCCTGCCTCAGACCATAGATCAAATTCTGGCATCTCGTTGCCATACCAAATGACCGCCTTGCCTGCAAAAGATTGCGCCAACCGACGGGTATGTGCCAGCAATTCCCGATAGATGGCCAGAGCAGCATCATGACCGATGGTAGCTGCAAGACGGGTT
>JBCCCJ010001001.1:0-3107 GCA_039033615.1 Bacteroidota bacterium | reverse complement strand
GTGACTCGAAGCCAAAGCTATCGTTGTAGAAGATGGTAAATGCTACCAAGGTAGCAAACGCAATTGCCAGGACCGGGAAGATCGCCTTAAATGGGCTGGCAGGCTTGATCTGCGCCTCCTGAGAAAATGGTGTAGGTTTGTTAGTGTCAGCCATTTGTGAAAGCCTTTAATTTTGATGTACAAATGCAATGATTCACGACCAAAAATATGGATAAGAATCGTAACCGCAAAGCCAAGCCATAAATTTGTACGATCCTTCAAATCGTTATTCAACGTCTCTCCAAGCGGATTTTTCAAGTGGCTGGTCTTTCCGAAAACGATACCGTCCACGAAAAATAGTCATTTTTTCATATAAGTCTTACATGAAAAAGCTGTTCAGACCTGCATGTTCAAAGAACGAATCAAGGAGTTTGGAATCCTCCTATTCCTTCTTCTAGAGTAGAATGAGCCCCCCTTTCCACACATTCTGGCTTCTTTTTTCAAAAAATTCCTGACCTTCCTCCAGAAATGACCATTTTTGCGGTATGGCAGCGCATTTTCCGATCCTGGTCAAATGCTTCGCTGGATTGGAAGCAGTCCTCGCAGCAGAAATGAAACAGCTTGATATTGCCTCTGTAGAAGAGGGAAAACGAGCCGTTCATTGTCAGGGGGATATCAGAACCGTCTATCAACTGAACCTCCATTGCAGGACAGCTCTTCGGGTATTGATTCCGATTTATGGATTCGAAGCGGAGGACGAACAGGACTTGTACAAAGGGGTTCGGGCAATTGATTGGACGGACTATTTGGAACCGCGCTCTACCCTGGCTGTGGACAGTGTGGTTCACTCCTCCGTTTTCCGGCACAGCCATTATGTCGCGCTGAAAGTCAAGGACGCCATCGTGGATCAATTTCGGGATACCGTTGGCAAACGTCCTTCAGTGGATGTCCGACGACCAGACCTGCGGGTTCACGTTCACGTCCGAGGTACCGAAGTACGGATTCTCCTGGATAGTTCCGGGGATAGTCTCCACAAGCGAGGCTATCGAAAGCGCAAATCCGGAGCGCCCATCAATGAAGCCCTCGCGGCAGGCATGGTCCTGTTGAGTGGGTGGAAAGGAGATACGCCGTTCGTAGATGGGATGTGCGGGGCAGGGACCATTTTGTTGGAAGCGGCTTTACTCGCTGCCAATCGAGCTCCCGGACTTGATCGAAGCTTTGGCTTCGAACGCTGGCAGGATTTTGACCGAAAGCTGTGGCGGGAATTGCTCAGCGATGCCAAGGCTGCCATCCAAACTCCCCAAGCGGATTTGGTCGGCATGGACCGGGATGGGACTTCCCTGCTCAGCGCACAAGATAATTTGCGACGCGCTGGCTTATATGATCAGGTCCGATTGGAACAAACGGATTTTTTTCAGTCCGATGCCCCAACCAAACCGGGCACCTTGATTCTGAATCCGCCCTATGGAGAGCGAATGAAGGAAATTGACATCGAGGCATTGTACAGTCAGATTGGCGACCAATGGAAGCAAGCTTATCCTGGCTTCGAAGCCTGGATGATCAGCAGCAATCTGCCTGCGATGAAACGAGTCGGCTTGCGCCCCTACCGCAAGCACATCCTCTTCAACGGCCCGCTGGAGTGTCGCTACTATGGCTATCAGCTCTATCGAGGAACCAAGACCGAGGAAGCAGTCCCACCTACTGAAGGGTAGTGGCTGCTCATTCTCTTTTCTCCCACCAGCGGTTTTCCTATCCTTGCTCAATCCTGATGCGGTCTCGCTTGAAATTCACTAGGCGATACCTGATTGAATCGCTTGAAGACTCGATTGAAGTAGGAGCGGCTTTCAAACCCGCAATCTAGATACACCTGCTTGATGCTCCGATCTGAGGTCTGCAATAGGTGAACCGCTCGCTTGATTCGTTCCTGGAGAATGAAATCAAGGGGAGTCATGCCGATTTCATCTTTGAACACCCGAAAAAAATGAGACTTACTCATACAGGCTTGCTCAATCAGCAGGTCTACCGAAAGGGGTTGATTCAAATGATCACGGATGAATTGGATGACGTACGCCAGGCGATGAGAGCCCAGGAGGGGTTGGGGGATTCTTGGAATAAAAGTGGCGGGTATTGATCTGAAGAATCCGGATCAAGACTTCTTTCAGCAGGTTCTCAATGAATAGATCCTTCATCGGATGGTTCTCCCCAAAGAGAAACAACAGGCGCTGCAATACCGGATATACCGTCTCGTCATTGGTGAAATACAGCGACTGAGCCATGAGAGACCATTCTTGCGCGTCTGTGCGGGGCATGGTTTCATTCATCCATTGAACCACCTGCTGAATCAGGTCATCCGACATCGTCAACGCCATACAACGGGTGGGATTCTGGCGGTGAGCCTCTGGGAAGTCGATACACATGAGGTCCCCTGCGGGCAACATCACCGATTCTCCTGGCAGAAACTCAAAATCAGGGGTATCCCGCAAATGCATCACCTTCTTCCCCTCGATCATACTGGCCAGTACCGGATAGTCAAAGGTGAGCAAAATGCGCTCGGCCATTTGGTGGGTTTCATACACATGGACTTCCGCCTCCCTCAGCGAATAGGAAGTTTTGTTCTCAACCAGGGTATCCAATTGGCGGCCCTGAAAGAAGGGTTCGGGAAGTACCATGAGTAGTCAGTTGGTTCAATCAATAAGAAAAGATATAACAGGAATTCCATATAACCATAGGATCGGACATACAAATGATAGGATTGGACAAACCTGAAGCGAATAAAAGCCCATACCTTTATTTTACCATAGGAACGCTCACAAGAACCTGATATATCCTTGCCTTTTCGCACAATCGTGGAAACCCACAGATGCATTTCCTCCTCGTTCTGGTTGGTAGCGGCGAAAAGGATCATCGCTTTTCTCTGTTGTTTATATGCCAGTTTAGCGGTTCGGTCGGTACGAATGTTCGTACCGGCCCTCCCTAAAATTCCAACGTCAATTGTCGGGGATACTCATCCTCCTCATATTCCAAGTTGGACACTGAGACACCCAAGAGACGCACGGCCTTTTCGGGTAAGGCAGGTTGGCGGAGCAAAGCCTCAATCACCGGGAAAATTTCTTCAAATTGGGCCACGT
>JBCCCJ010001000.1:0-3107 GCA_039033615.1 Bacteroidota bacterium | reverse complement strand
CTTGCGGTCCTTCTCCGTAGAAATGTCGGACAAATAGGCATTTGCCACCGAGACATTCCCTCCGGTGAGGCCATCTAGCGCCCTGGCAAGGATGAGAATGATCAACGGTACCGAAATCAGAAAACTGCCGAGAAAGGAGGATTCCACTTGTGCCAACGGGGTTACTGGTAAGCAAAGGGCTAGAATGAACAACAGCCAGGCCAAGAAGGTGCCGATTTGGCTGAGCAATAGAATCCGCTTGCGGCCCACTTGATCAGACCATTTGCCCAAAATCGGTCCGCCAATCAATTGAAAAGCCGGATAAATTCCTCCAATGATGCCGTAAATCACTTCGTTCCCTCCGAATCGTTTCACCAAAAAGACCAGCAGAGGGATGATGATGCTGTAGCCCAGCATCCCAATGAAATTGACTAGCAAAACAGGGAAGACACGAGGAGTTTGGGTGGTAGCAACGGCCATCTGAGCAAGCTATTGGGAAGCAGGATAACGATACAGCATCAATTCTTCTGGATCATCGGGAAGTTGAATCATCTCTGCAAAGTGAAAGCCGATCTTTTCCAGGAGGTTTCTGGATGACTGATTTGCCGGGAGGGTAATGCCTTGGATGAGAGGAATCCCAAAGGTCTCTATCCCAGCTTGTAGCAAGGCTTTGGCGCTTTCCTGACCATATCCCTGCCCTTCATATTCTGGCAAAAAGGCAAATCCCAAATCGACTCCTTTCAGGCCTTCTCTTTCGTACAAGCCGCAACAGCCCAACTTGACTCCGTCAGATTTCCGAATCACGGTGTAGTTGCCAAAGCCGCGTTGCGCAAGTTGGGGAAGCATGCGATCTGCGATGTATTGACAGGCATCAGAGCGATTGTTGATGCCTCGGTCTCCAATGTACTGAAGCCATTTGGGGGAATTGACCAAGTGATAGGTGAAATCCGCGTCTCGGAGATCTGCCGGGCGCATCAGCAGCCGATCCGTTTCCAGTTGAAGGTGCGGCAAATTGCTGGTTTCTTTCTTCCAAACCAGGAGAAAACTCACGGGTCGGGAGCGATACTTGCCCCATTTGGGCTTCTTGGTCAACCATGCTTCATCCACGATTCCTTCTTCCATGCGTACCAGTGAAAAGCCAGCGGCTTGCGCTGCTTGGATATGATGGCTGGTCAGATGCACATAACTTCGAATGGCAATGGCCTCGCCGTCCTGTCGGTGAAAGTGGGTCACCAAGCCATTCATCAGAAAGAAAGGATGGTAGCCGACGACCACAAAATGACCGCCAGCTTGCAACAATCGGGAGGCCTCTTCATACAAAGGAACAACACTTTCCAGATGCTCATCAGTCAACACTTCGATGGCGAGTTCATAGCTAGCTCTAGGAAAATGAGTCTGGAGAATGTTTCCCTTGACCAAAGCCTCATAGACGGAGATTGCTCTGGCCTGCTCCAACATCTTCTCACTGAAATCAATGCCGTGCACCGCTTGTACCCCTTTACTTTTGAGCCATTGACCAATTCGACCCGTTCCGCACGCCAGGTCTACAGATGAGCGAATGGAGTTCCAAGAAATCTCAGTGATCCGTTCCAAGAGGCGGAGATCCATCTCTGGCTCCACACTTTCATCATAGGTACCCGCCCATTCATCATAGCCCTCCTCAGCGGATAGGGTGGGGTAGCCTCGCACATCAAACGGATCATATTCCATTACACACAGCGATTAAGACAAGATCAGAAAGGTAGCACTTTCTCCCCAAACAAAAACCGCCGACCAGTTTGCTGATAGGCGGTTGAGGAAGAAACCTCATTGAAGGAGAAAGAAATAGCTGCCAACTCATTACGGAGCTACTTTTCTGCTGAATTCTTGGTAACAGTCGATGATATTTTCTCCGCTTTCCAGAACGACGAGCAATTTCTCTGCTACCTCCAAATATTCTCCGAGTTTCTTGGCCTTTTTCAACACGTGAAGCATATAAATCAAATCATCCCCACTCATCTGCTGCCAAAACTCGGCTTGATTGGTTTGTTGGTTCCCTTCCAAAGAGAAAAATGTCTCATACAAGGAACCAATCGGGCTCAACTCCCTGATCAACCTTGTCAACTCCACCTTCACGCATTCGCCTAATTCGAGGTAGGCCTGTTGCATGGGAAAGTCGGTAACGGTCGAATAGGTATTCAAGTCCTCAAAGTGATAATCCACAGAATACATCAGGCTCAATGGGGCAGAATTCTCCTGAATGGAAAATACCTGATAGGGCTCATGATGCGGTTTTAGTTTGTCCTCTAGCAATAGGAAAGTGTGAATGTCATCCTTTGGATACCGAGACTCTGAACCTCTCCACCTATGATATGCTCGTTTATGGGGTTCATAATCTGCATCTAGGAGCTGCACCTGTAAAGGCACAGTATGTTCGAGGGAATAGTCGAAGGAAATGGTATCGCCGGCCCAGCAAACGTGTAATTGGTCCTTTACGTGAGAGGTGTTGCCCAAGGGCTCTTCTCCATACAGTACTTCCAGCAAGGGGTCCGATAGATCAGATAAATCATGGGGGCTGTAGTCTTTATCAGGGATATTATTGGCACAAAAATCAGTTAAAGAAATGCGGATTCTATGGTTCAACCAATTCTGAAACCACCAAGTATCCCTTACTTCCAGGAAATGTTTTTCTTCTAAAGCAACTTGTTGAAAGTAGTCGTATGATTCCGTAAAGATCCAATAGAAATCTAGCAGCAGCATAAAAGGCAAGGGATCTTTGGGACCCCCTTTCTTTGCGTAATATCTTGCCAAATGATACACCGCAGTATCATTGACATTCGGTCCGAAGGCAATAGGATAGGTGGCAGCGATGGCATTTTCATATTGCTCCATCTTCGAATACGCCAGTCCAATTCGCAAACTCGCTGCCTGGGTAAGTTGAGCAGGACCTAGCGTGACAGTTTGGTTGAATTGGTCAATCGCACTGGCATAAAGTCCTTTCTGATTCAAGCTCTTGCCTTTCAGAAAGTGGCAAAGGGATTTTTCCTGAATCGCTCTGGGTTCATGTGGGTAAGCCACATGGTAGGAATTGGCCAATTCCAGCGCTTTGTCTATCCTATTGACTTTGCGATGTTGATGCCGGAAATAGG
>JBCCCJ010000999.1:0-3109 GCA_039033615.1 Bacteroidota bacterium | reverse complement strand
AGCCTCGTGGATTTGGATTTGTCGAATTTGAAAACGTTGAAGAGGCGAATGATGCTATCAACTCTGGCGAAGAGGTGTTCATCAATTCCAGAAAGATATACATCCAGAAGTTCAAACCATAACCCCCAAACAAACGGCAAACAGATCTCACATCTCATTTTTTACCAGGCAATCACCTTCAATTCATCATCGTTCCGGCCCAGCAAATAAACTTGCTTCCCATTCAGATTGATGGGGCGAATGTGGCGAACCTGCCCTTGGATATTCAACCCATTCAATCCTTCTACCACAAATTGGCCATTGCCTTGATTGATCAGGACAGTACCCAAATCCGCATCATAGCGGCCCATTTGGATGTTGCTTTCATAGAAATTTCCTCCCAGAAGTATATCGGGGCGATCATCTCCATTCGCATTCACAGAAATCGCATCCATGATCGGACTGAGTTGCGCTTGATATGGCAACTCCTGGGTAGTAAAGCTGCCGCCTCCATTGTTGATCAGGAGCACACTGGAGAAGGAATTGGCAGTCAGTTGGGTGGCGGATTTCAGCTTGTCAGCCCCAAATAATTCGGGCAGGCTGGCTTGCGCAAAGTCTTTGGCAAACAGGAAATCCTTTTTGAGGCCGGGCATCTGCTTTTCCAGTTCCATTTTATTCGCAAACGGAATTTCTCTTCCTCCCAAATAATAGGTCAGAATCTGCTCCTTTTTCCCGTTTCCGTCAAAATCAGCGTGGTACATCCGCACAGGCTCTTCTTCTGTTGGTTTGAGTCGGGAATTCTGGCCCAAATTCCCCGCCAGTACATCCAGATCCCCATCTCCGTCCGCATCAAAAGGCAGCACCGTACTCCACCAGCCTAGCTTATCAGTTAGGTTCTTTCTGGAAAAGCCTTGCCCGTCCCTCATATAGGCTACCACTTCCCCCCATTCCAAGGCCAGGAGCAGATCCTTTTGTCCATTTTGATCCAAATCAGCCCATTCAGCATCTTTCACCAAGCCGATTCGTCCAAGTCCCGGAGCTAATATTTCTGTTTGATCAGTAAATTTCCCAGTCCCATCATTGATCAACAAAAAGGAAGGTGGAGTCTCTCCATAGGCCCATGAAACCGCTCTTCCCCCTAGAAATAGATCTGGCGTTCCATCTCCGTTGATATCTTCTACAATCACACAGGCAGCAGTGATGTATAGGGAATCGAAGGCATCTGGCTTGGCCTGTAAGCCTCCACTTCCATCATTCAGGTACAATCGCGGCCAACGATAGGGTTCGCGGGAGAAATATTCATTGCCGCCGGTAGCGATCAGGAGATCCAAGTGCCCATCCTGATTCACATCTACCATTTGGGCGTCCACATCTTCCCACACACTATCATTTGCAAGGGCAGGTTGAGACATTGGCCGGAAGGTTCCATTGGCTTGCTGAAGCCATACCTGACTGGGAATCCGTTTGGCACTCCCCACAAATACATCTTCTCTTCCATCTCCATTCAGATCACCCACTGCGAGGGCTGGCCCTTCTGTAGAAGTCATGTGAGGGATCAAAGCTTCCCGGTCAAACTCCACGAACGGATTTTCTTCATGGGAGATATCCAAGCCTGTCTCAGCAGTGAGATCAGCTACCGGATTTCCGAGGTAGCTTGGCTGCCGCAAGCGACTGAAATCATAGCGAGGCAAATCCGCTTCATAGGTGATGGACTGACTTCCCAAAAAGTCATTCAACTGTTGGTAGCTGCCATCTGGCCATAGGATCAACACGGAGTCTACTTCGTTGCTCGCTCCCAACCCGATATTCATCGGCACTTCCATGCTCGACTGAAAGCCCCTTGTGAGGGTCTTTTCGTAGGTCTCGATGTGTCCGTAGCGATACACCAATACACGAGCTCCGATGGCATTGAGGTTGCCAGCAGGCCCTGTCAAGGCGAGGCGGAGATAATCTATTTGTTCGGGTTTGGCATGGGTATTTTCATACAAAGAAACGGGGGCGTCGATGTTGTTCACCACCAGGTCGAGATCGCCATCGTTGTCCAAATCCGCTGCGATGGCCCCGTTGGAATAGGTGTCGGGCGCATTTCCCACTTGATCCGACAAATTATCGAATTTCAGGGCTCCCTGATTCCGAAAAAATTGGTTGGGCAACTTGATCTGGGGCATTTTCTCGATGACTGACAAATCGGTATCCTCCATGTTCTTGGTTCGAATCCGCCACTGAATGTCATCGTTCGCCATGAAGTTGATGTAGTCAATGTCGTTCATCCGTTTGGGGATGCCGTTGGAGATGAAGAGGTCTTTCCAGCCGTCATTGTCAAAGTCCATGAATAGCGGAGCCCAGGACCAATCTGTCGCAAAAACTCCGGCGTACAAACCCACTTCGCTGAAGGTGCCATCTCCATTGTTCAATTGGAGATTGTTGCGGGCGTATTGGTGATTGTAGCCGTAGCCTAACTTGAATCGAAACGTGGAAAAGGCATCTTCTCCTTCGGAAGCTTTGAGGATGGCAGGATCATAGGGCAGCATATCCAGAGACATGATCTCCGGCCAAGCATCGTTGTTCAAATCTCCGATGTCCACGCCCATCGAAAAGCGGCTGGTGTGCTGGATCATTTCGGTCAGCGCTTCCCGAAAGGTGCCATCTTGTTGGTTGAGGTAGAGATAATCGTTCTCGTGAAAATCATTGCCGATGTAGATATCGGGGTAACCATCCAGGTTCACGTCACCGATGGCCAATCCCAGGCCATAGCCGATCACACTGCTGTAGATGCCAGCTTCTTTGGTGATTTCGGTAAAGGTCCCCTCATCATTGCGAAATAAGCGATCGCCAGAAAGTGGATGTTGCTCTTGCTTGAAGGTATGGCGCTGCCCAAAGGTTCCATTGGCATGGAGAGAATGGTTCATTTGGAAGAGATCTAAATCTCCGTCCAAGTCCATATCAAAAAAGGTCGCTTGGGTACCAAAGCCCACCAAATCCAGGCCGTACACCTTCGCTTGTTCTTCGAAATGAGGGATGCCTTGCTCGTCAATTTCCTGGCAAACAAAGAGGAGATTATGACCTTGCAAGCTCTCGAAAGCTCCCACTTGCGACACGTAGATGTCCAGCATCCCATCCTGGTTGATGT
>JBCCCJ010000998.1:0-3110 GCA_039033615.1 Bacteroidota bacterium | reverse complement strand
GCGGCAAGTCTGACTTCTGACAGGGAACCGTTCTGACATCTGGCTTCTCCCAAGGAATCGGGGAAGAACCTGGCGCGTTACAAACGCTGATATTTGGAGCTCACGAGTTACAAACTCGCGAGAGCGCCCTCCTTGCCTCGGCACATCCCGCGTCTCGCCTCCCGCCTTGCCAGCGGCAAGTCTGACCTCTGACAGGGAACCGTTCTGACATCTGGCTTCTCCCAAGGAATCGGGGAAGAACCTGGCGCGTTACAAACGCTGATATTTGGAGCTCACGAGTTGCAAACTCGCGAGAGCGCCCTTCTTGCCTCGGCACATCCCGCGTCTCGCCTCCCGCCTTGCCAGCGGCAAGTCTGACTTCTGACAGGGAACCGTTCTGACATCTGGCTTCTCTTATTGTTGGCATTTGCCTCCATTCAAGCTATCTTTCTGATGACTTTTCACTCATCAACCTGCTTCTCGAATGAAACGACGTACCTTCCTCCACAAAAGCGGAATTGCAGCCGCAGCGCTTGGCCTTCCCACTTTATCCGCCGTGGGCGCTTCTCCCAGAAAAATTGGTCCCAATGACAAGATCCGCCTTGCTACCATCGGTTATGGCATTCAGGGCCATTATGACACCCGCTCTGCTTTAGCGACTGGACAAGCCGAGCTGGTGGCGGTCGCAGATCTCTACAAAGATCGCCTGACCCGCGCCAAGGAGATGCACGGCAAGGACCTCTTCACCACCCGGGACTATCGCGAAATTTTGGATCGCAAGGACATAGATGCTGTCATCATCGCAACCGCAGATCATTGGCACGATGCCATCACCATTGATGCGTTGAAAGCAGGGAAGCACGTCTATTGCGAAAAGCCCATGGTCCAGCAGATCAACGAAGGCTTGCCAGTGATCGAAGCCTGGAAAGCCGCCGGAACGACCATGCAAGTGGGCAGTCAGCGAATCAGCGGCACCGTGTTTCGAGAAGCTAAACGCCAGATTGCAGAGGGAGCGATTGGTGAGATCAACTATATCGAGTCCAACAATGATCGCTTCAGCGCCATCGGAGCATGGAATTATACCATTCCAGAGGGCACCAGCGCCAAAGACGTGAATTGGGACACCTTCCTCAAAGACAGTCCCGAGCATTCGTACGACCCCAAACGCTTTTTCCGCTGGAGAAATTACAAAGATTATGGCACCGGGGTCGCGGGGGATTTGTTTGTCCACCTGATCACCGGGGTCCACTATGCGATTGATTCCCTGGGACCGAATCGGATCTATGCTTCGGGGCATTTGAGTTATTGGAAGGATGGTCGGGATGTACCCGACGTGATGGCGGCCATTTTCGATTATCCCAAAACCGATGCGCATTCCGAATTCCAGATGGTCCTTCGGGTCAACTTTGCCAATGCGGGCAACATCAACAATTTCACCCGCATCATCGGGACCGAAGGCCAATTGGATATCGGTTGGAATCGCCTGACTCTGAGCCAAAAGCAACTGCCCAAGGCCCCCGGGTTTGGCGGCTATGACAGCGTGTTCACTTTATCTGAAAAGGAGCAGAACAAAGCCCAGAAAGCCTACGACAACCTCTATTCAGAAGCGGATCGCAAAGCCCCAGAGCCCAAGGAAGTCGTCTTTCAAGAACCGGAAGGCGAAGATCAGCACGTGAATCATTTTGACGATTTCTTCAGCAACGCCCGAGAAGGCAACCAAGGCACAGTAGAAGATCCCGTCTTTGGATTCCGGGCGGCGGCTCCGGTGCTGGCTTGTAATGACAGCTACTTCCAGAAAAAAGTGATCCACTGGGACCCGGAGGCGATGAAGGTCGCAGAATAAACGGATCTTTTCCAGCTTTGCTCCCCAATTGTCCGAGACAGTTGGGGAGCAGGCTGTTTCAGAACCACCAGCAAAATACCTAGTCCTACGGATTCGCAGCGGGGAGGTGTGAGATACTTTTGTGTATGCGCTTGACAACGCCCACACCATTAAGTTTCACTCTTACGCTTTCCACATGTATTTGACCCTTCGAATTCTTACCCTCAGTGCGTTCTTCTTCCTTTTCTTCAGCGGTTCTGCCCAAACGACCGTCGATTTTCCCGGTGAAATCAACCTCGTTAAGATGACCGATCCTGGCATCGGGATTGTCGGGACCAATGACGCGCTCTACGGAGTGGATGCCAACGGCACGCTACTCTGGAACAATGAAAAACTCCGCAAAGTCGAGGCAGAGCGGGTAGAAGTCCTTTCTGGCAGTGAGCTGGTCTTTGTCAGCGACAAAGGCCTACTGGCCCGAAATCGGGTACTCGATGTCCTCAATGGGGAAGAATATGCCAATACGGGTACCAAAGGTGAGAATGTGTTTGCAGCCAGAATCGCTCATGGTACCAATCAGCTATGGGTGATGCCCAATGGATCCAATATTCAGGTATGGGACATCGCCAGCAATCGACATGAATATACCATCTCCCTTCCAAAAGGCATGAACGTCGCGGCCAGTCGAATGGCTTCCTTGACCTCTACCTTTTCCGGCATGCAACCCATTACCTACACTTCGCCACATGAAGCCATTTTGCACCTGAGCTTAGGACACCTCGGAAAATATGACCTTACCACTGGGGATGTCATTTGGATGACGGATTTCAAGCCCCTGAAACCCAAAGCAGACAAAGGGGATAAGGCCAGCAATCCCATAGATGGCTATGGTGTCATGAAGCTCGATCCCGCCTCGAATACACTCTATTTTCCATTTCGAGAAAGCCTCCTGGCAATTGATGCGACCAACGGGAACCTCAAATGGGAGGTCAAAGCCAATAAGCCGGGAAAAGTGCGTGATCTGTACGTGTTAGAGGAAGGGATTTTGGTACTTACGGAAGCTGGTCTTCAGTTGATCAATCCGGCTAGTGGAGCAGAAAAATGGAAGAAACCGATCAAAATCAAAGGTGCAGGAGAAGGCTTATTGCTCAATGACGAGGGAACCTTCTACGCCATTTCCAAAAACAGCTTAGTAAAAATTGATCTGGTCAACCGTAGCAGCCAGGCATTGACCGAGAAAATCAAATTTCAGGGAGGCGAATCATTTTCCCAAATGGAAGTCATTGACGATGCCATTGTCCTCAGTTCTGCG
>JBCCCJ010000997.1:0-3112 GCA_039033615.1 Bacteroidota bacterium | reverse complement strand
CCAACGAATCCTCATGAAACAAGCTCCCCAATACGAATCCCGGCAGTCTTTTTACGAAGATGTATATGAGGTCGTCCGCTTGATTCCAAAAGGCCGAGCCACTTCCTATGGTGCGATAGCTCGCTATCTTGGAGCAGCCAAATCTGCGCGTATGGTTGGCTACGCCATGAATCAAAGTTTTCAGCTGCCGGATTTTCCTGCCCATCGGGTGGTGAATCGGAATGGGCTCCTGAGTGGTCGCCATCATTTCCCCCCCGAGCGGCCCATGGCTGAATCACTGCAGGCAGAAGGCATGCTGGTGGAAGACGACCACATCCAGAATTTCTCTGAAGTCTTTTGGGACCCCAACGTCGAATTGGCGCTATGAATTGGAAGCGAATTCTGCTGTTCACCTTCCTCGGACTCGCTTTATTGGGAGCAGGGTGGTTGGCCAACCTGATTTGGTTTCGCCCCTTCAACATTCATCACTTTTACAGCCGAACCTTCCTTCAATTTGCGCTGAACGATCCAGAGTTGCTGACTCAGTTGCGTATCCTGGAGCCCATGGGGATCAAGTATCACAACAAGCGTTGGACGGATGCGACCCCATTGCATGAGATCAACCAACTCATGCGGCTCAAAGAAAGCGTTCAGACCTTAGCGGCTTATGATATAGAGCGGCTTTCCCCTTCGGAGCAAATCAGTTACCAGACCATGCATCAATTTTTGCAAGGTCAGGTGGATGGAGAACCCTTTTTGTTCCACTCCTACCCCATCAATCAGCTTCAGGGCTTCCATCTCCACTTGCCAGATTTATTGACCCAATCTCACCAGATTCATACCCGGCAAGACGCAGAGCATTACTTAGAACGGCTTCGTTTTACGGATGTGAAGATGAATCAGGTGCTGGAGAACCTTCGTTTTCGGGAGGAAATGAAGGGAGTCGTTCCGCCACGCATCATCGTTCAGCGAGTACAGGAACAGGTACGAGCCTTTTTGAAAAAGCCGCTCCGCAAGAACCCCATCTACCTGGATTTGGTGGAGAAATTAGATGCTTTACCTGAGGTAGAAGACCGAATCAAGCAGGGCATTCGCCGCCACTCTATTCGCCAATTTCAATGGCGGGTATATCCGGCTTATCGACGGCTCAACGAGTATTTGACCCACTTGGATACGATCGCTTCTGATACCATTGGGGTGTGGCGTTTGCCGGATGGAGAAGCCTATTATGCTCATCAGTTGCAGCAGATGACCACGACGAATTTATCCGCTGAAGAAATTCATCAGATAGGCCTGAATGAAGTGGCTCGCATCACGGAAGACATGCAAGCCATTTTGGTTGCGGAAGGCTATCCCCCTTCTGTTGAAGTCGGGCCGACAATGGCGGAGCTAGCGCAGGATTCCATTTGGCAGTACCCCAATACCGATTCTGGGAGAACGGCCTGCCTCGCTGAATACCGTCGATTGATCACCGAAATTCAGCAACGAATCCCCGAAGCCTTCGCCTACCAGAGCAGTCCCCCTGCGGTCGAGTCAGTTCCCGCTTATAAGGCCGCACAGACTCCCGCTGCGTATTATTCCCCAGGTGCGTTGGATGGCTCTTTGCCAGGAACTTTCTATGCCAACCTCCACGATATGCGGGATATCCCCACCTTTGGGATGAAGACCCTCACCTATCATGAGGCTGTTCCTGGGCATCACTACCAATTCGAAGTCCAGAAAAGCTCCAAGGAGCTGCCATTTGTGATGCAGATTCTGCCCAATGTGGCCTTTGCGGAGGGCTGGGCATTGTACGCAGAGCAATTGGCCTGGGAAATGGGCCTGTACGAAGGCGATCCCTACGGCAATTTGGGCCGCTTGCAAGCAGACCTTTGGCGAGCCGTCCGCCTAGTTGTCGATACGGGGATCCATCACAAGCGATGGACCTATGACCAAGCCATTGAGTATATGTATCAAACCACTGGCCTCCCCAAAGGCGATGTGATCATCGAAGTGGAACGTTACATCGTCGCGCCTGGTCAGGCCTGCGCCTATAAAATCGGCCAGCTCAAAATGCTAGCGCTTCGAGACTACGCCAAAGATGCGGTAGGGGAAGCTTTTGACTTGAAAGAATTCCATTCCGTGGTGCTGGGCAGTGGTTCCTTGCCGCTGAATCTGCTGGAGGAGGTGGTGGAAAACTGGGTATCCTCTCAAACGCATCATGCTAATTCGGGAACGTAATCGAAGACTGTGGGGGAATGGTCCCCCCGTTTTCGCTGAGAACTCCCTCCCTCGGTCCGACGCGACAAGCTCGGCGATGGGAGCAAGATCCTGATTCGCAGCAGGTACAGCCTGCAGGAGGCCATTCCCCCGGCAAACGTTCGCCCAAAAAATCATACGATTGCACAAAGTTCCAGTCAGAGATTTGAGCGTAATTTGTGTATCTCATCTTCTACACCCCTCTACTACGATAACTCGACTGCATGAATCAGCCATTTGACGTCACGAACAAAGTCATAGTGATCACCGGCGGCGGCGGCGCCCTCGGGGGGAGCATGGCCCAGCATTTGTCCGAGCAAGGCGCGAAAATCGTCATCCTGGATTTGCGACAGGAGCAAGCCCAAGCAGCAGCAGATCGGCTGACGGAAGCAGGAGGGGAGGCCCTCGCTTATGCTGCGAATGTCTTGGACGAAGAAAATATGGGCCAGATTTGTCAGGAGATTGTTGCCCGCTGGGGCCAGGTAGACGTCCTGATCAATGCAGCTGGAGGGAATATGGCTGGAGCGACAATCAGCCCGGATCAGACGGTGTTTGACCTATCTATGGATGCCTTCAAAAAGGTCTCTGACCTCAACTTGAATGGCTCAGTGATTCCTTCTTTGATCTTTGGGCAGCAAATGGCCCAACAGAAGCAGGGAGTCATCATCAACATTTCTTCCATGACCGCCCAGCGAGCCATCACGCGGGTGATTGGCTATTCCGTGGCCAAAGCAGCCATCGACAACTTCACCAAATGGATGGCCATGGAACTCGCCCAAAAATTTGGGGAGGGCCTGCGAGTCAACGCCATTGCGCCGGGTTTCTTCATCGGTGACCAAAATCGGCGTCTGTTGCTAGAGGAAGATGGCAGCCTGACCGAGCGTGGCAAAACCAT
>JBCCCJ010000996.1:0-3116 GCA_039033615.1 Bacteroidota bacterium | reverse complement strand
TTTTCGGCAATGCTTTCCATACCATCTCCACCGTCAATGAATCGCCCATAGATGAAAATGTGCTTTGGGCTGGTACCACAGATGGGAATGTGTGGTCAAGCAATGATTATGGATCCAACTGGAACAATGTAACCGGGAATCTGCCAGACCGCTATGTAACCAGTGTCAAGCCATCTCCCCTCAAACCCAATACGGCATTCGTGGCCCATTCTGGCTACAAATACAATGATTTCTTTCCGCACATTCACCGCACAGATGACCTGGGCCAAACCTGGACGGATATCTCTGGAGATCTTCCCAATCTAGCCATCAACGATATTTTTGTCTACCCGGATGACGATCTGATCCTGTTCATTGCCACGGATGGCGGGGTGTACTATACCCTGGATGGAGGCCTGGATTGGGAGCGAATTGGGGACAATATGCCAATGATTCCGGTGTATGATCTGGAAATCGAATTGATTCCGGGGAATGAGGTCTTGGTAGCTGCTACCTTTGCTCGGTCTATCATGACCATCGAATTGGCCGCACTCTTCCCACCGATCGCTCCTACGGTTACCTACAATGGCGATCTGACCTTTTGTGAAGGGGATAGCATGGTATTGCAAGCTCCCGTTGGGTTTGACGGCTATCTGTGGAATACCGGGGACACCACCCAAAGCATTGTGGTAGATGAAAGCGGTGTCTATCAAGTCAGTGTTTTCAATAGCTATGGGTTGAGCAGTCCTTTTTCTGATTCGGTAGCAGTCATCGTTTCTCCCTATCCTGAAGCTCCGATCCTCTCAGCTAGCAGTCAACTGTGTCAGGGGGAAAGCATTGTGATCAATGGCCCAGCAGGTTTCAACAATTATTATTGGTCGAATGGCGTGCAGGGCGTGGATTCCATTGTGGTTTCTCAGGCAGGTTCCTATTCTTTGTTGGTGGAAAATACCGGTGGGTGTAGCAGTCCCCTTTCGGAGTGGTTGCAACTGGAAGTTACCCCATTGCCTGTGGCTGGTTTTTTAGCTGAGCCTCAATTCAGCACGGAGGTTATGTTCACCAATCAATCTCAGGATGGCCTGAGTTACGCTTGGGACTTTGGAGATGGGAATGTCAGCACTGACGAAAATCCCGTTCACAATTATGCCGCTTCCGGGGGCTATGAAGTCCAAATGATCGTTACCAATGATTGTGGGAGCGATACCAGCTACCAAACCGTCAATGTGGCCATTTCTTCCTTGGAAGCGAGTTGGATTCAAAGCCTGGAAATATTCCCCAATCCGGTCTCCGACCAATTCGAAATTCGGGGAGAAGGCCTTAACAACACGGAGGTGAAGGTGAGCTTGATGGATCTTTCCGGCAAACAGATTTGGCAAAATGAGATCTCTACCAATGGCGGAACCCTCCTGCATGCCGCTGCGGTGCAGAACCTCGTCAGCGGGGTTTATGTGCTTCGAGTTCAGCAGGGAGAAATCTTTGCCACGCGCAAAATCACGGTGCAGCGATGAGTTAGCCCACCTGATACCGAAAGCGCCCTCCTTTCCATAACCGAAAGGAGGGCGTTCGTTTGTTGAGCAAGCGGAGAAAAATTACTGAACCAATAACTTCTTGGAAAAGACTTTGGCTCCTCGATTCAAGCTGACCACATAGTACCCCTTGGCCCAACCATCTACCCGAATTTCGACCTGATTGCGCCCCGCATTGGCACTGAGGCTTTCCTGTTGGAGCACCCTGCCTTGGATATCCATGACGCGGAGGTTCCATCGACCGCTTTGGGTCGCCTGAAATTGAACGGTGGTGGTGGTGCTGGTTCGATTGGGGATCAAGGTCAGGCTTTCTTGGCCTTGCACTCCATCCAAGCGGACTTCAACCCGTTTGCTGTAATCGAATTTGCCATCAAAATCTACTTGGCGAATGCGATAGATCAGGCTATTTCCTGGAATTTGCCCGGCCTGGGGATCGACGAATTGGTAGGATTGGACGCTTTGGCTATTGCCTGCAGATGCTACCTGTCCAACTGGCAGATAGGATTCCCCATCTTCGCTGCGCTGAATTTCAAAGAAATCCGAATTCTGCTCTGTAGCGGTGGACCAATCCAAGACCACATCTTGATGGTTCATCTCGGCGGTAAAGTCCAGCCATTCCACAGGAAAATGAGACTTGCCTCCTTCTCGCCAATCCCGTTCTCCCCCACTAGCGAGGTTGTTGTCGGTATCCTGCACTGCCTGCAGAGAACGCTGGGCGTTTTGGGTAGCATAATCCGCTTCCGCGCGGGAAATATAGGGATCAAATCCGTCATCCAGACCATCTTGATCGACATCTTGATAGGTGGCTTGCTGATCCACCTGCCCATTCGAATCTCCGTCATGCCCCTCTACGATGTCTTCATAGCCATCATTGTCGCTATTGGTATCCAGATAGTCCTCGTAAGCATCGTTATCCGTGTCGGGAGGAGAGAGATAGTTTCCGCCGACATTGCTGCCATCAAGGGAGGAAATGGGACTGAAATTGTCATCCCAGCCATTTTGATCTGTGTCAGCACCAGAAGGCGTAGTAAGACCATCCAGGGGTCCAGGATTGCCGGATGGTTGCGCTTCGATCCAATCCAGGATGCCGTCTCCATCTGCGTCAATGTCTAGGAAGGCGGGCAATCGATCCAGATCAATATCCGTCTGATCAAATTCGCTGGCAAAGCCTTGAGCATCTGCCGCTCCGGTAGTCAGAAGGGCAGTGCCTGAACTCCCGGATGAATTTACCGGATCTACACTGTCCGTAAATCCGTCCCGATCAGCATCCGTAGGAGTTACCCCAAAGGTGCCAATTTTTCCATCTTGGTCTGCGTCCCTGCCATCGCCTTGCGTTTCCTGAAGGTCGGTTAGGCCATCATTGTCTGAATCGAGATCTCGCAGGTTGGGAATACCGTCCTGGTCGATGTCCCACCACAGTCGATTTCCCCCCGCTTCTACAGTTCCATCTTCATCTGAATCTGCCAGAACCAGAGAGCCTGCTCCACTGTCGATGTTCTCATCTCCATCGGTGTTGGTATCAAAGCGATCCGCAAACCCATCTTGATCCCCGTCCGTGATGGCCCCATCAAGGAGTCCATCTCCGTTGAGATCTGCGCCTCCGGCTTCTAT
>JBCCCJ010000995.1:0-3121 GCA_039033615.1 Bacteroidota bacterium | reverse complement strand
CAAGCAGGCGGGGATGGCTATTTGTTTGGAGATGAGGGCTCAGGTGCGGATCTGGGCAAACATCTGATTCAAGCCTTCCTCCGAAATGCCCTTCCCCCCGAGTTGAGGGAAGAAATGGAAGACCTGCAAGGCCAAGGTTTGCATGCGATCAAGATGAAGGCCTATCGAGCCAGTCGTCCCAGTGCCTACCTGGCCCAATTTGCTCGCTATGCAGGGCGTTTTCAGCAGCATCCTGCCGTCCGCGATCTGATCTTAGCCCGATTTCGACTTTTTTTTCAACTGACTGTACAAAGCTTTCCCCAAGCCGCCAAACTTCCGGTGGATCTGGTCGGGTCCATTGGCTACCATTTCTATCCCTTACTCTCAGAAGCCGCCCAATCGGTGGGGATTCAACTAGGAAATCGGTGGCAGTCTCCTTTGGATGGCTTGTTGAAATATCATCTATCGGCTTCTCCTTCTTAGGATAAATTGGGAGAAAGATTCAGTTTTAAGCAGAAAAATCCCAACTTAGGCAGGCCAATTCGTACCCGTTGCCTATGGAATCCCCTCATCGCCATCCTAGAGGTGGCAAGCGTTCTCCTCAAATTGTCAAATCCTGGCAAATAGAAGAAAGCAGGGTGTACCTCCGTTGTCCCGAAACCATTTTGGAAGTCACGGTCTATGATGATCGGATGATTCGCTTTCGGTTTTCTCCAGACGGCTTTTTTGAAGATGACTTTTCCTATGCCACCATCCTCGAAGCTGACTCAGAAGAAGAAGCCGTCTCCTTTGAGTTCCTTGAATTGGCGGATGAATTTCGGCTCAGCACAGCGGAACTCCTCATTCACATCAGCAAAACCCTCCACATCAAAATTTTTGACCAGCAAGGGCAACTGATCAACGAGGATGAACGGGGCTTTCATTGGGAGCCTTTTCAAGAAAGGGGGGGCAACATCGTCTATTGCAACAAAAAGATTCAAAAGCAGGAGAGTTTCTTTGGCTTGGGGGACAAATCCAGCCGGCTGAACCTCCGGGGCATGCGCTATGAAACCTGGGGCTCTGATGCACATGGGTTTGAACAAACCCGCGACCCGCTCTACAAGAATATTCCTTTTTTCCTTGGCCTCCACAGCGGCATTGGCTACGGCATTTTCTTTGACAATAGCTTTCGGACCCGCTTCGACTTCGGACATGATCGGGGCGATGTCTGCACTTTCTGGTCCATCGGAGGGGACATGAACTATTACTTTTTCTACGGACCAGAGTTGACCAAGGTCGTGGAAAGCTATGCCAAGCTCACCGGAGTGCCCGAATTGCCACCCAAATGGTCCCTGGGCTATCACCAGTCCAAGTGGAGTTATTTCCCGGAAAAGGAGGTCAAAGCCATCGCCCAGGAGATGCGCGAACATCAAATCCCTTGTGATGCGATTCATTTGGACATCGACTATATGAATGGCTACCGCTGTTTCACCTGGGATGAATCTCGTTTCTCTGACCCCAAACGCTTTGTTTCGGAGATGGAAATTGACGGCTTCAAAACCGTCACCATTCTTGACCCAGGCATCAAGATTGACCGGGAATATGAGGTCTACCAGACTGGAATTGAAGGGGGACACTTTTGCCGCCGAGCGGATGGACCGCTTTTGCGAGGCGAGGTATGGCCTGGGGTGTGCCACTTCCCGGACTTCACCAACCCGGCAGCCAGAGAATGGTGGGCAGACCTGATCGCGGAGTTTTCCCAAAGTGGCGTTCATGGCATCTGGAACGACATGAACGAGCCAGCTCTGCTGGACATCGGCACCTTTCCAGATGATACCCGCCATGCCTACGACGGGCATCTTTGTAGTCATCGCAAGGCCCACAATGTCTATGGCATGCAAATGGCTCGGGCTTCCTACCATGGCATGAAAAAGGGGATGTTTCCCCGAAGGCCTTTTGCCCTGACCAGAAGCGGATATGCTGGCTTGCAACGCTACGCCGCCGTCTGGACCGGAGACAACCTCTCCAGTTGGGAACATTTGTGGATCGCCAGCATTCAGGTTCAGCGCCTGAGCATTTCGGGGGTGTCTTTTGCCGGCTCCGATGTGGGTGGCTTCATTGGCGATTCCAACGGGGAATTGCTGGCTCGCTGGATGCAACTCAGCGTGCTCCACCCCTTCTTCCGCAACCATGCCAGTGGAGAATTCATCTCCCAGGAACCATGGGCGTTTGGGGAGCCTTATACTTCGGCCATTCGCAAAGCCATTCAGCTTCGCTATCAATTGTTGCCCTACCTGTACACGGTTTTTTGGCGACACACCCAGTCGGGCACACCGATGATCCGGCCGCTTTGTTTCCTGGACCAAGAAAATCCAGAGACCTATTACCGGATGGAAGAATTCTCCTTGGGGAATGACTTGCTGGCTTGTCCGATTTCAGCCCCGATGGCAGAAGGTCGCTTGATTTACTTGCCGAAAGGCGACTGGTACAATTACTGGACGGATGAGCTAGTGGCAGGTAGACAGGAATGCTGGGTAGATGCTCCGCTGGATCGCTTCCCCTTATTTGTCCGGGCGGGCGCGGTATTGCCCCACTATCCCGCCATGCAATTCACCAATCAGGAAGTCATCGAAAGCCTCGACTTGCATGTGTATTACGTAGTGGGTACTCAATCCAGCGAGCTGTATGAAGACACCGGAGACTTCTATGATTACCAGCAGGGCAACTTCCACATCCGGGTCTTCATCCTTCGAGGAGAAGACAAGCAGCTCAATCTCCGCCAGTTGAATCAAGGCCGCTACAATTCATCGTATAAAACCTTCCAGTTTCACCTCCACGGCCTACCTTCCAGGCCTGCCTCCATCATTGCAGACGGAGAAGATGTTCCGTTTTTTCCGTCGGACGATCAAATGACTTACGAGCTGCAGGTTGACAAGGATTTTCAGGAGATTTCCATTGAATGGTAAAGTGGGTTCTTGGCGAACGCTGTTAGCTGGGCATTCTTTGTCCTCTCCATTTGACGAGTGAGAAAAAACCGCTTACAACCACAAAAAAATCCGGACGCTGGATGCGCCCGGAATGATTTTATCTCCCTTCGATGGAGTGGCTGATCTACCTCTTGGCAGAGGTCGCACCTATACCGTGAGGGGGTTAGGGGAAGTTT
>JBCCCJ010000994.1:0-3122 GCA_039033615.1 Bacteroidota bacterium | reverse complement strand
GCTTATCTGCCAGGGGTTGTAAGGCTTCTGCCCCGGAAATCGCAATGATGGTCCCCAAATTTGACTCTTTGAAATAGGCCACAAACTGGGCAGCAAAGAACACCAATACGATATAGGTTCCGAGGGTCTCCATGGTTTTGCCCATGCCGCGCATCACATCTTCATCGTTTTTGATGGTTTTGGCCCCAATTCCATAGGCGATCCCCATCAAGGTTCCCGCAATGAAAATGACCGCTACGATTCCCTTCAGGAAAGGTGAACGCAAAATACTTTCATCGGGTGCGACGTCGAGGTTGCGCAGAAAGCCTTGCTCTGGCAGCAAGCCAATAAGAAAGAGAATTACCAAGCCAACAAAGACCAATACGCTGTACAGCAAGCCCCGCTTTTCTAGCTTGGTGAGTCCTTGGATTTTTTCAGTCGGGACATCGCCTTCATATTTCCCCAAACGAGGCTCAACCAATCGTTCGGTTACCCAGGTTCCCAGAAAGGTGATCAGAAAGGTAGAAACCACCATGAAGTAGTAGTTGGCGGCAGGGTTCACCACATAGTTTTCGTAGCCCACCATAGATTGGGCCGCCTCCTGAGATAAGCCCGCGAGCAGTGGGTCAACCGTTCCCAGGGCCAGGTTGGCGCTGTAGCCACCAGATACCCCCGCGAAGGCTGCCGCCATTCCAGCAATCGGATGCCTGCCAGCCGAGATGAATATGATGGCTCCCAGTGGCACCAGCAACACGTATCCAACTTCACTGGCCATATTGGAAAGGACTCCAGAAAAAACCAGCACCAAGGTCAAGAGACGAGGAGGGGCTTTCAACACCAATAGACGCAGTCCCGTCCCAATCAAACCACTGCCTTCTGCTACTCCGATGCCAAGCATCGCGACCAATACCGTCCCCAAAGGAGCAAAGCCAGTAAAGTTGGTAACCATGCTGGTCATCAACCAATGAATTCCTTCGCGGGACATGAGGTTGACGGGCTCGACGAGTTTCCCATTTGGGAGGGTAGCCGTAACTCCGATCCAGGTACAGATGCCGGAAACGACGATCGCAACTAAGGCCAATATGCCAAACAGGGTAGCCGGGTGAGGTAGGGCATTTCCTCCTTTTTCCAAGATATTGAGGAAAATATCTATGCGGGAGCGCTTCGCCTTCTTGGGTGGCTCCTCAGGCGATGGTACGGGTTCTTGTACTTCTGACATGAGAAAGGGAAGAGATTAGAGTTCGTCTGAGGTTTCGATGATTTTGCTCATCAATTGATCAAGGGCTTCGTCATAGCCAGAACCATTGGAGAGCAGGATGATGCCCAAATCTCGAACTGGTTCGATGTAAAAACGAGCACTTTGTCCAAGGTCACTCCCACTGAGGCCGAGCAAGGCGTTGTCTGCAACGATGCCGTATTTCCACCCCAGCGCCTGGCTTTCACTCAGATTGTCAAACTGCACTCGCTTCGCTTCTTTCATTTGGGATTCCGTGAGCACTGTTTGATCCCCGTATTTTCCTTCCTGCATGAGCATCAAGAGAAAGCGGGACAAGTACTCCACATTGATTCGCAATTGGCCGGATGGATACATCGGAAATCCATAAAAAGGGACCGCTTCCAAATTGGAGCCCACCATCTGATAAGGGACGGCAATTCTGTCTTGCTGCAGATCAAACAGAAAATGAGAAACGTTGGAATAGCCCAACTGATTGAAGAGGTTGATTTTGGCATGTAAATCAAATTCCAGTCCGGTCATGGCTTCCACCAAATAAGCGGCCAAGGCGATGTTCATCCGGGAATACTCATATACCCGACCTGGACGAACCATATTGTAATTGTCCACCGAAAAGTAGGCGCCCCCTTCGTTGAAGTAGCCATAGATAAAGTCTCTCAGTCTGATATCGGTATCCCCATTGGTGTAAACAGACGCCAAAGTCGGCCCATTGTCTAAGATCCCGGAGGTATGGGTCAGCAGCATTCTGGGAGTCAGAATCGCATTGCTGAATCGCCCATGGACAATCGGAGTGGGTAGGACAGCGTTGATGTCATCATCCATCCCGAGCCCATTTTCCCGCATGACTTGGAGCAAAACCGTGGTTACGACCATATCGGCTGGACGGGTGAGCATGAAGGGAGTATTTTTCGTTACTTCCTGTCCGGTTTCAATGTTGGCAAACCCATACCCTTGATTCCAATCAATGCGACCGTTTCGAATCACCCCAATGGCGAGCCCGGGAATGTTTTCCTCGGTCATCACTGAGTCGATATGGTCATCCAAGAAAAATTCCCAATTCGACTTTGCAGGGGGAAAAGTGAGTTCTTCTGGCGGAAGCTCTTCGCGGCAAGCCAGGAGACTCATAACCATCAAACTGAGAAACAACAATCGTACAGAGGTTGGCATAAGAAGCATGGGGTTGAACCAATAATGGAGGGCTAAAGTACACAAAAAAACCAAAAAAGCTGACCCTCACGGGTCAGCCTCCTTACCAAAACCTCAACACAAAATCATCTTATTTTTGTGATTCGAAATTCTTCTGAATATCCATGTGCCGTTCTCAATTGGACCAAGTAAACTCCTTCAGCCCACTCGTTGGACGACAAAGTTAAGTTAGTGACTCCTCCTTTCAATTCAAAGGATTTTTTGACTAGCTGTTGACCTAATTGATTGAATAGCAAAAATTCCAGTTGAGATGGCTCCGGCGTGTACATTTCCAGCTGGAATTGCTCTCTGGTAGGGTTGGGATAAACTCGGAGCAATTGTGCCGCATGTAGAAGTTCCAAGCGGGCTGTTTGTACGTCGGAATAAAACATCTGCCCTTCCAAATCAAGTTGCTTCAGGCGATAGAAATATTCTCGCCCTGTTTCGACTTCTCGATCTTGGAATTGATAGACTTGTCCTTCCCCGAATTTCGATTGACTTTGCACCCAAGCGATTTCTTCAAATCCTACTCGGTCTATGCTTCGCTCAACTGCAAAGCCTTCATTGTATGGTTCCGCCAAGGTTTCCCACTGTAAGAGGATATGATCCAATTTGCCTTCTGCCTCAAGTCCCAGGTATTCTACCGCTAATGGGCAGAATGGTCCGAGGGTTTGCGAAAGGGTATCAGAGCAGCCGTTGGCCCCGATGACATGGACCGTATATG
>JBCCCJ010000993.1:0-3132 GCA_039033615.1 Bacteroidota bacterium | reverse complement strand
CTTCGATTTACTACCGAAATGCGCATCCCTCCGGGCTGCGATTGGCGATTGACAAGGAAATGTGTAGGGAGCTCGCCGAACCAACTCTCCAAAAAACGAAGCACAGGGCGATTCGCAGCTCGGTAGAAACAGATGCCCTCCAGAAAACAAGCAGGCGCATCGCGACTGCCACCCGTGAGGTTCTTGCTGGAAGGACAGAGGAAAGAGGACAGATGTCAGAACGGTTCCCTGTCAGAAGTCAGACTTTTCTTATAACCCACTAACCCCATGGACCCATTTTTCCAAGCTGCAGTAGAGCAAGCCAAAAAGAGCCTGGCCGAGGGCGGCATCCCCATCGGCAGTGTGCTGGTGCATGAGGACAAAATCCTCGGGCGGGGCCACAATCAGCGGATGCAGAAGGGCAGTCCTACCTTGCATGGGGAAATGGATGCCCTGGAAAATGCCGGTCGGCAGGAGGCGAAGGTCTATCAGGCTTCGACGCTATATACGACGCTTTCGCCTTGTCCCATGTGTACGGGGGCCATCCTTCTGTACAAGATTCCCCGGGTGGTCATTGGGGAGAATGTGACCTTCCTGGGCTCCGAAGCGCTGCTGAAGCAGCATGGGGTGGAAGTGATCGTCTTGGATGATGCCGAATGCAAAGCCCTCATGGCGCAGTTCATCCGCGAGAAGCCCAGCGAATGGAACGAGGACATTGGGGTGTGAGGGGAAGCCCCTCCCAAAACCGTCTTTCCTCTCCCCTAACGTGAGCTTCGTTTAGGAGAAACGATAACTATTTGTTAAATGAGGAACTTCTTCCCCCCCCCTCCGAAGGTGGATAATCTTCGATTGCTGAGCAATCTCCCGTCGAACGAAGAGAGATCCCGCTTTGTCGAAGATGCCGCATAGCGGCACGGGAGCGGGGGTTGGGGGTGGATAACGTACTGAATATCAAAGGGTATGATCCAGAACTCACGCTGCCCTAGCACCCGATCAGTCATACCTTGATTGGCGCTGCCCATTGGTTCGTATGCTCCCTTCCGGCCTATAATCTAACGCTTCCCTTTTTCCAAACATCTCTCCTGCTGAACATTTTGACAAAGCTGTTGAAGCGTAATGACACGCTTCGAATAGTCAAGAATTCCATACCAGAAAATATGATATTAAAGGAAATATCAAGGGGCGCTGCCTCAACCGCTTGGCATGAGAAGAAAAGTTGGGGTCTGGTACGGATACGGCAGAATTTTGCTGCTGTGGGTGCTGATGTTGGGAGGCATGTTCCCAGCATTCAGTCAGGTAACTGATACCCAGATTTTCAAACAGCGGACCCAAGACGAAGAATCTGATCCCAAGGCCCTCCCGCCAGAGATCATGGAGGAACAAGCGCCCGTCAAACAACTCAGCGATCCCTCCAGTTTGGCTCCCTTAGAATTGACCTTCGTCAAGGAAGGCGAGGAAATCCCCCCCGGCGTGATGTTTTTCAACGTTTTGAAGGTCACCAATCCTTCCGAACGAGCCCGCCAATTCTCCCTCTCATTTGAAAAGCCGGACTTCACCAACCTGATCCTCCAGGAATCGAGTCAAGGGGTCATCACGGTGGAGGCAGGGCAAAAATCGTTCATTCCGATCCGGGTTTCCTTCCCCTCAGAAACGGAAGGTGGGGTTCCCTACCAAGTGATTGCCACCGTCAATTACGAAGATTCCGATCAGGTCGGCCAAGCCGAAACGGAAGTGGTTTTTCAGCGTATCAGCAAGTGGCGGGCCTCGACTCCGGTGTCCAAAAAACACGTGGCCAGGGGCGATCCCAATGCCATCGAAATTCCCATTCGGGTAAGAAATCGGGGGAACTGTATGGAGGAACTCTTGTTTGATGTCGAACTGGGCAAACAGCTGAATTGTGAAATAGAATCGAAACGGGAGTTTCAGTGGAAATATTACATTCGGCCCTCCTTGGATACGACCATTTTTGTGCCGATTCTGGTAAAGCCCAGCAAGTCTGCCTTCCTCAATCCCGTTGATTTCACCTTTCAGGTAGAGATCTCCAGCCAGACGGATACGGTTCCCCAATTGTTGACGGTGGTGCTAGAAGAAGTCGCCCAGGATTTCGAAAACCTCATCGACCTTTCCAGCGCGCCCCTCATCATTGGCATGACCCACCAGGGCATTCAGGACCCGCAAACGGATCTGACGATCGGTGGGACTCGGCTGATGGTGGATGACAAAGAACTGACCTATCAGGTAGCGTTGGAAGACATTCAGTCCCTTTCCCGATACAGCGAGCGTGATTTTTCCCTCCGAAATGTGAGGGGAAATGTCCAATACAAAACCCCTCGCTCTTTCCTCAAGGCGGGCAATATCGGCGGGGGAGCAGGGGTGAACGTGAATGGCTTGGGGCTTTCCGTTGGGCATCATTTCGGTCTGTTGGAACCGGGAAAAGGGGTGGATACCCGCCTGATCGCTGGCTACAATCCCATGTCTCGGGAATTGGGGGTCAGTGGATCTGCTCGCTGGAAGACGGAGCAGAATCTCTCCCTGGAAATGGGGACCGGACTCAAACGCAATTTTCAGGAGCAATCTACCCTGGTGGGCGTGCAATCTTCTGCGCACTACAATTTCGCCAAAACCCATAGCGTGGGGCTCAACGTCGGGGCTACCTACAAAAGCGGACCCGATACCCTGGCGGGTCCCAGAGGGGTGGGGGCGGCCTACTCGTTTCAATATTCCGGGAACATCAAGGAGAAATTGACCGTTGGGTTTGAGAATGAATTCATTTCCGCCAATTACGCTAACGCAAACGGGGGGATCTTCAACTACAAAGCTGAGGCGGGCTACGAATTCACAGCCAATAGCAAAATCGGGACTTCTTTCACCTCGCGCTCTACCCAGATCATCCGGGAGGAAAAGGGCGGAACCCGCAAGAAGCTCGGGAAAAATCAGTCCACGAGTTTTCGGACGGCCTACAACACCCGCTGGAAACAACTCAGCATCGGGGCGGGCTTGGAGCGTGCCAGCCAGAAGACGATCGTGAACGATCCTTCGCTGAGCCGGGAATCCAACGCTTTGCGCCTGAATGTGGGACTGGGAACCACCTGGACGAAGAAGAATGACAACACGGTTAGCCTCAGTCCTTCCCTGATGGTGGGGTATCAGCAG
>JBCCCJ010000992.1:0-3133 GCA_039033615.1 Bacteroidota bacterium | reverse complement strand
GGCAGTTGAACTCGAAGGGCTCTCGCGACGCGATGGCCTGCTCCACGGCCATGCTCACCTTTCTTCGACAGCAATGAAAGCTGGTTCCCGATCAGTGTGGTTGGTTTGCAGTTGAACATTCCAGTATTTGATGGGCTACGAGCCCGCTCCCAGATGCAGCAGTCCAGATTGACCATCAAAAAACTGGACAACGACCTGTCGTATTTGGCCAACTCCTTCCAATTGGAACTGACTAATACCGACATCAACCTCCAAAATACCTGGGAAAGTCTCCAATCCTATCAGGCCAATGTGGACCTCGCCAACCGGGTCTATACGGTCGCTTCCATCAAATACAAAGAAGGCGTGGGTTCCAGTTTGGAAGTCAATGAAGCCGAAACTCAACTCAAGCAGTCCGAGTCTAACTACCTCAACGGCTTGTTTGAGTACCTGATGGCACGCATCGAATGGCAAAAGGCCCGTGGCCAATTTGCCGAGTACCGCAATGTAGAATAAGCCTTTTCCGATTCACCAACGCTAACAAGATATTTAGATACATGTCTCTTCAACGCATCACCATCATCTTGAGCATGCTCACCATCCTTGGCGGAGCAGTTGCCTGCCAAAAAGCCTCTGGCGGGGCGGAGCGCGGTCAAGAAATTGTGCTCAATCGAAAAAAGCAGGAGTTGGCTGACAAAAAGCAGCAACTGCTCTCTTTGAACCTCGAAATCGCTCAGCTCCAGGCGGAGTTGGAAGAACTAGATCCCACCTTGGCGCAGAAAATACGTCAGGCTCCTGTCATCGTCAGTCCTCTCGAAGCCCGAGACTTCCAGCATTTCGTGCAAGTACAGGGCAAAATCGAAGCGGACAAAAACATCCTCGTTACTCCCCAGATGTCTGGTCGCCTGACCAACCTGAACGTGCGAGAAGGGCAACGCGTCAAGGCTGGACAAAGCCTCGGCCGCCTGGATGCTTCGATCATGGAAGCCACCATTGCTGAAATCAATACCTCTCTGGATCTTGCCAAGGTCATGTTTGAAAAGCAAGAAAACCTCTGGAAGCAAGAGATTGGCACTGAAGTACAATACCTCACCGCCAAAAATCAGGTAGAGTCCTTGGAAAAGCGTCTGGCTACCCTCGACGAGCAATTGGCCTTGCATGTGATTCGCGCCCCGATCAGTGGCACCGTCGATGAGATCTTGCCCAAAGTCGGCGAAATGGTGTCTCCCGCCATGCCCGCTTTCCGCATCGTGAACAATAGCAACCTAAGCCTCGTGGCGGATTTGTCCGAGTCTTATGCGCCTAAGATCAAAACTGGCGACGTCGTGAAGGTCAACTTTCCTGCTTTGGACCAAGCCATCGACGGCAAAGTGAGCGTAGTAGGTCAATCCATTGATCCCAATGATCGGACCTTCCGAGTAGAAGTAAAGCTGCCCAACAACTCTTCCTACAAACCCAATATGTTTGGCCAACTCGCCATCAATGACGAAACCCGCGAAAGCGCCGTAGTCATTCCATTTGAGGTGGTGCAGCACTCCGAAGAAGGACCTTTTGTCTTTGTGGCCAAAGCCGAGGGAGAGCGCATGGTTGCGGAACGACGGATGTTGGAATTGGGCCTAAGCAGCGAGGATGAAATCGAAGTTGTCAGTGGCCTGTCTTCTGGGGATCAGCTCATTACCTCCGGACACAAAGACCTCAGTGATGGGCAAGAAATCTTGATTCAGGGCCAGGAAAGCGCTTCGGTCGCTGCCGCCCAATAACTCCTATTAGCAACCTCACTCCATGGCCAAGCGATTCAAAGAATTTGCCATATCCAGTTGGGCGATTGACAACCGCATCACGATCTTCATGTTGACCTTTTTGATCGTGGTAGCAGGCTTGATTTCGTTCAATCTGTTACCCAAAGAGAACTTTCCGGAAATTCAATGGCCGGTGATCTATGTCTCCACTCCTTATCCTGGAACCTCAGCGGGAGACATCGAAAACCTCGTCAGCCGGAAAATTGAAAAAGAACTCAAGGGCCTCGAAGGGGTCAAAGAGATCAATAGCACGTCCATCCAGGATTTCTCCTCCGTCTTCGTAGAATTTGAAACGGATGTGGATTTGGATGAAGCCCTCCGGGAAGTGCAGGAAGCGGTCAACCGCTCCAAAAGCGAATTGCCCAACGACCTACCCACAGATCCCCAGGTTCTGGACATCAACCTCTCCGAGATTCCCATCATGTACATCAACCTCTCCGGTCAGTTTGACAAGGTTACGCTCAAGCGCTACGCCGAGGAGATGGAAGATGAATTGGAAAAACTCCCCGAAATCCTCCGGGTGGACATCGTCGGTGCCCCCGAGCGGGAGATCCAAGTGAATGTGGACCTCTATAAAATGGAGGCCGCCAGCATCACCATGGGCAATGTCGAGCAATCCATTGCAGGGGAAAACATCATCATCTCTGGTGGAGAATTGGAGATGGGGGATCAGAAAGTCTCTGTCCGTTTGAATGGAGAATTTCAGGATGTGCGGGAAATCGAAAATCTGGTCGTCCGTTCCGGCAAAGGAAACAGTGTCTATCTGAAAGACATTGCCAGCGTCGTGGATGGCTTCAAGGAACGAGATAGTTATGCCCGCCTGGATGGAGAGCCAGTGATGACCCTCAACGTCATCAAAAAGGCTGGGGAAAACCTCGTGTCTGCGGCAGATGAAATCAAAACCGTGGTTACCGACCTCCAAAAGACCCGGATGCCACAAGAATTGACCGTTACCCTTTCGGTCGATCAGTCGGTCCTGACGCGGAACACCCTGAACGAATTGACCAATACCATCATCTTCGGGTTCATCTTGGTAACTTTGGTGTTGATGTTCTTCATGGGGGTTCGGGATGCGTTGTTTGTGGGACTCGCTGTTCCCCTATCTTCTTTCATTGCCTTCGCCTTCTTACCAGCCTTGGGTTACACCATGAACTTGGTGGTCCTCTTCTCCTTCATTATGGCGATGGGGATTGTGGTGGATAATGCGATTGTGGTGATCGAGAATACCTATCGGATCTTCACCGAGCAGGGCATGAGCATCACCAAATCTGCCAAAAAAGCAGCTGGCGAAGTGATCGGGCCGGTATTTTCTGGTACGCTGACCACGATTTGTCCGTTTTTGCCCCTCTTGTTTT
>JBCCCJ010000991.1:0-3136 GCA_039033615.1 Bacteroidota bacterium | reverse complement strand
GTATTGCTGAATTCCATCGAGCAAACTCGCGATACCGTTACCCTCTATTCTTCGGCCTTTGAGCAAATCAGTGAAAACCACATCAACTTAACCGTCCGGACCGATGACATCAATTCCGTAACCTTGGATGGGAATCTGGTCACTGGATTCTCAGAAGTCGTGGCCAATCCTGACTATTCCGTGGCAAGTGTGCAAGTCTTTGCCGGAAGCCATACCCTGATTGCTTCCGGCTGTGGCCTTATCGCTACCGCCACCGGGTACGGGGAATTGGAATCTTATGCCTATTCAGCTGGGGCTAGCTTCAAAAACATCAATGTCAATCCGATTCCGGTCGGCGGTTGTCTCAATGATACCCTGCAATTTGATACTGGGTTGCCGGAAGGAAGAGGGCTCGCAATTTGGGATTTTGGCGATGGCACTGGGTCGGCAGAGTTGGCCCCTACCCACATCTACACCGAATTGGGTACCTATCAGGTAACCTTATTGGTGACAGACTTGTGTCTGGGAACGGAGGATACGCTGGTACAAGATCTGGAGGTTTCTCTCCGGCAACAAGTGGAAGCTAGAGGAGACACCTTGGTGTGTGAGGGAGCAGAAGTGTCGCTATTTGCCTCCGACCTGCCCGAAGCGTCTTATACCTGGATAGGACCCAATGGCTATTTTTCAGAGGAGCAATTTCCCATCATTCCCAACATTCCGGCTGCGAATAGCGGCACCTATGACGTCGTGGGTACCATCTCCGGCTGTTCCACCTACCCCAATGCTGCGCTGGTAGCGGTCAATCCTACCCCTGCGCCGGATTTGGGAGAAGACACCACCATCTGCGGAGACAAAACCTTTTTGTTGGAACCAGGAGACTTTGCAGCATATCGTTGGCAAAACGGCAGTGGAGCCTCGACCTTTCTCGTCACTGATCCGGGGGAATTTGAGGTAGAAGTCCAGGATGAATTGGGGTGCAGTGGCACTGATGAAATGCAAGTACTGGAATATTGCCCTCCGGTCTTGTTTGTTCCCACCGCCTTTTCTCCCAATCAGGATGGGTTCAATGACCAAATGACCTACCGGGCCTCCTATATGACCCGCTTTCAATTCCAGGTGTTCAGTCGATGGGGGCAGATCATTTTTGCGACCAACGATCCGGAAGCCTATTGGGATGGAAATACGCCGGGGCAAGGGAAAGCGCCGGAAGGCGTCTACGTTTGGAAAGCCAATTATGATTACCAGGGCTTGGATGGCTTCACCTACGTCCAACGACAGAGTGGAACGGTTACCTTGATTCGCTAAGCCTATTGAGAAGCCTCTGCTTCCGCCTGTGTCTCAAACAGGCGAGCGGCAATTTCGACAATGCCGTACAACCGCTCCGCATCATCGTCATTGGCATACACCCTCAGGACATATTCATCTGGCTGAAGTCTCAGATAAGGGATGGCAATGTGGGAAAGCGAGTAGTCAATTTCGTTTTCCGCAGGAATGCCCACCCATTCTCCATCAGCTTTCAGGATCACATTGGTGGTGTGTTCCTTCAAATCATGCTGCTTGTTTTCCAGGACCAGAAACAGGGGGACATTGGTGCGGTTGGTACCAACGTAATAAGTGATTTCCAATTCGAGGAAGGCCTCTACAGGTCCCGGCAGATGAGACAGGTCCATGAGGTACTCACAGGGTTCGGAGTAGTACATGGTGAACCCTTCCAGTTTGGAAGTGCCCTTCCACAAAGGACGGATTTCTCCGCAACTGACCAATATCCAGCTGCAAAGTATCAGGAGGGAGACCACAGAGCAAGATCGAGGCATGATCTCAGTTAGTTACCAATTGTCTCAAAGCTACAAGTTTTACTGAAAATTGAAAAAAACCATTGTAATAAGATTCTGCCTGACAAACGGAATGCTTGCCAGGCAGAGGGTATGGGTTTCTTCAATGGTAATCAGGAATTGACCACCTCCGCGGCAACCACTTCCTCTGAATCGGTCATGGTCTCATATACGCCCAATTGGCTGAATTTTTGAATACGTGCCTGAATCATCTCCTCCCGAGCGAGTTGGGTCAAGGTATTCAGGTCCGTTTGAATTTGCTGTTTGACGGCTTCGAACGCTCCTTCTGCATACTTATGGGCTCCGCCAAGGGGTTCGTCGATGATGCCATCAATCAAGCCGAGACGTAGGTTGTCCTTGGCGGTCAACTTGAGGGCTTCAGCCGCTTGTTCTTTGTTTTCCCAGCTTCTCCACAAAATAGAAGAGCAGGATTCAGGCGAAATGACCGAATACCAGGTATTTTCCATCATGTAGACCCGATCTCCAATGCCAATGCCCAAAGCTCCACCGGAAGCGCCTTCTCAAAAGACGATACAGACGATGGGAACTTCCAACACGGCCATCACAATGAGGTTTCGCGCACTGGCTTCTCCTTGGCCACGTTCCTCCGCCTCCAGGCCTGGATACGCGCCGGGCGTGTCAATCAAGGTTACCACTGGAATCCCAAATTTCTCGGCCATTTTCATCAGGCGGAGTGCTTTGCGATAGCCTTCCGGATTGGGCATGCCAAAATTCCGGTACTGGCGTTGCTTGGTGGTGCGGCCTTTTTGCTGCCCAATGAACATCACACTTTGTCCGTCGATTTGACCGATTCCGCCAATCATCGCTTTGTCATCGTGATAATTGCGGTCTCCAAACAATTCGACGAAGTCGTCGGTGATGGCGTGGATGTAGTCCAATGCGTAGGGACGCTCCGGATGACGGGACATCTGGACTCGCTGCCAACGGCTGAGGTTGCCGTAAATGTTCAATTTGAGGTCGTGGATCTTGTTCTCTAGCTCTCCGGCTGCACTATCCATCTCTACCCCATTTTCCTCAGCAATTTGCTGCATTTCCAGAAGCCGATTTTCCAGCTCCACAATGGGTTTTTCGAAATCAAAGATGTTGTTAGACATCATAAGCGTTAGGTACTTGCTAGACTGAAGGTACGAAAATTCTGAAGTCTTTTAAAAGGACTTTCTCCGCAAATCAGGGAAGGAAGATTTGAAATAATTGCAATGATTCTGGAAAAAAAATTGTCTGAGCCCAAGAAGTATATGGAAGCGAGCAAAGCAGGATGAGGTTGAGTAGAAGGCGCATGGTTAACTAGTTTCGATCCAATTTAG
>JBCCCJ010000990.1:0-3139 GCA_039033615.1 Bacteroidota bacterium | reverse complement strand
TTGGCCATCGGTCTTCAACAGCAGATCCTGGGCTTGGAGGGAAATCAAGCATCCCATCCCCAGGAAGAAGAGGAAAAATAAAGCAAATCTCGGCATACTGCTTGCACTTGGAGTCAGAGAGAAAGCTAGGCGTAGGGAACCGATTTCTCGGTGAGTCCCTTGAAGAATGAGCAAACAGGAGAAGAAGGGACCATTTGTTGGTTAACGAAATTTCGCAAATGGAAGTATGAAGTCAGGCAATTTTTCCCCTGCATGATCGTCTCCTTCATAAAGAAGCCCGTAGGAACACCTATTTTGAGAAAAATGAAAAAACGATGGCACTTCCTTTGGAGGACCGGGAAATCTCTTATCTTTGTAAAAGAACAGTAAAGAAACCTTCGCTATGTTGTTGACTAACCTTCCTATGATTTTCGGCATTGGTGGACAGGAGATCATGATCATCTTGTTCATTGTGCTACTGTTGTTTGGGGCGAAGAAAATTCCTGAACTCGCTCGCGGATTAGGTAAAGGAATTCGTGAATTCAAGGACGCTTCCTCAGAGATCAAGCGCGAAATCGAATCTTCCGTAGATGTAGATGACGCCAAACGCATTGACAACTAATTCTCGTCAGTGAAATTGTACGATACCCTCGCAGACATTCAGCGAGACCTCTCAACCGGATTGCTAACGTGTAGCGATCTGGTTGATTTTTATTTGGGCCGAATCAATGCGCAGCCAGAAATCAACGCCTTCGTAGAGGTATTCTCCGAAGAAGCGAAATCTGCCGCCGCACTCGTGGATGAAAAGTTACGAGCCGGAACGGCAGGTAAATTGGCTGGTCTGGTCCTTGGGATCAAGGATGTCCTTTGCTACAAAGGGCATGGACTCACTGCTTCTTCCACGATTCTGAATGGCTTTGAATCCATGATCACCGCTACCGTGGTGGAACGATTACTCGCTGAGGATGCCATCATCATCGGTCGCCAGAATTGCGACGAGTTTGCGATGGGTTCCTCCAATGAGAACTCCACCTACGGTCCAGTCCGCAATCCCGTGGACCCAAGCCGGGTGCCAGGTGGTTCCTCCGGAGGCTCTGCAGCCGCGGTCAAAGCGGGTATGTGCCACGCCTCTCTCGGATCAGATACGGGCGGCTCTGTGCGTCAGCCAGCTACTTTTTGTGGTCTGGTAGGACTCAAGCCTACTTATGGTAGGGTATCGCGCTGGGGCCTGATTGCCTATGCTTCTTCTTTTGATCAGATTGGACCAATCACCCGCTCCGTAGAGGATGCCGCTCTGTTGCTGTCTTTTATGGCGGGGCCAGATGGCAAAGACAATACCGCTTCCACCCAGCCTGTCCCGGATTATCTTCCTCTGAAGTCAATGGATGCCCCCCGCAAGATTGGGTATCTCAAAGAAGTCCTCGAAAGCCCTGGCTTAGATCAAGAAATCAAACGTCAGCAGGAAGCCCTCTTGCAAGCCTGCCAGGAAGCAGGGCATGAGGTGGTCGAATTGACCTTTCCCCTCCTGAAATATCTGGTTCCCTGTTACTACATCCTCACCACGGCGGAGGCTTCTTCCAATTTGTCTCGCTATGATGGGGTGCATTACGGGCATCGGTCTTCTGAAGGGGAAGACCTGGCATCGGTCTATCTGAATTCTCGCTCTGAAGGATTTGGAGAAGAAGTGCAACGCAGAATCATGCTTGGGACGTTTGTGCTGTCTGCTGGCTATGCAGATGATTATTACCTGAAGGCCATGAAAGTGCGCCGCCTGATTCGAGAACAAAGCCTGACTCTCCTGGAAACATGTGATGTCCTGCTTACCCCGACTACCCCCACTCCTGCCTTCCAAATTGGAGAGAAAACGGAGGATCCGGTAGAGATGTTTCTGAGCGATGTCTTCACGGTTCATGCCAACCTAGCTGGCTTGCCCGCCATTTCATTTCCATGGGGAACGCACAGCACTCAACTCCCCATCGGTATGCAATTGATGGGGCGGCCATTCGAGGAAGCAGCTTTACTCACTTTCGCGGAACAATTATCGCGGCTGAAAAACCTTCCGAAAACTGATTAGATTCGCATAATCATTGGGCGTTCCTTATCTTTAAGCCGAAAGTATCTTGGTTCCCTTACCGTATCTGCTCTTTTCCTCCCACCCTAGTTTCAGCACCAATACCTGTATGAAGAGATTTTTAGGCCTGCTGGCAAGTATGACCATTTGCTTGTACCAGCTGAGTATGGCGCAATCTTCCCGTTATCTGAGGGGAGATGATGACGCTCCCGCGCTAGCAGCAAATACGCCCGAAACCAAAGGTTCTGCTTTCCTGGATTGGAGTGAGGAGAAGAAAGCGTTGGACAAGCAAATGGATGATTTTGTCAAACATTACCACTACGATTCTCCTACAACCACCACGTATGACAGCATCCTGCTGAATACCCACGGCTTCCAATCAGATGAGGTACCCAAGTACTCCGCAGAAGTGATTCAGGCTCGACTCAATGAGTTGCCGATGGTCATTTCGATGGATTACAACATCTTCGTGCAGCGATACATCGACACTTATTCGCTACGTCGCCGGGATCAGGTTTCCCGCATGATGGGCTTGGCAAAGGTCTATTTTCCCATGTTTGAGCAGGAATTGGACAAGCGGGACATGCCGCTGGAGTTGAAATATCTTGCCGTAGTCGAAAGCGCCTTGAACCCTCATGCTCGCTCCCATGTTGGCGCTACTGGCATGTGGCAGTTCATGTTGGGGACCGCCAAGATGTATGGATTGAAGGTCAATTCTTTTGTGGACGAACGAAAAGATCCCTACAAATCTACCAATGCCGCCCTCGATTACTTGTCTGCTTCGAAGGAAGAGTTTGGGGATTGGCTGTTGGCCATCGCTTCTTACAACTGCGGTCCTGGTAATGTCCGAAAAGCCATTTTGCGATCTGGCGGCAAGCGAAACTTCTGGGAGATCAGGAAGTATCTGCCTCGGGAAACCCGTGGCTACGTACCTGCGTTTATCGCTGCGGCTTACGTCTTTGAGCACGCTTCCGACCACAACATTTATCCTACCTATGTAGATTATGACTACCGAGCAGACACCCTGGAATTGCGGAATTTGGATATCACCCTCTCGGAGATCGCCAATATGTGCAAGGTCGATGTGCA
>JBCCCJ010000989.1:0-3145 GCA_039033615.1 Bacteroidota bacterium | reverse complement strand
ATCCATAGGTAAGCACTTGACGAATCTTCTCCCCAGCCAAAATCACCCGGCCCATCTGACCAGATTGCAAGGTCAAATTGGTGATGACATTGCCGTAGGTGTCAATATAGAGTACTTTGGCACGCACCCTTCCAGGGCTTTCTGCTGACAGAAAGGGAGATTCCGGCGGAGCAAGCCACTTGGTTGGGCCGATCTGCTTCACTGGTTCACGATTGGCAAGATGAGCAGCCACCGGTGCAAAAATGTCCCTGCCATGAAAGGTGTTGCTTGGCACCAATGACATCCAGTTCTGATTTTCCACCACGTAGGCTTCGTGGGTTGAGGCCTCTGCCAGCACGTAATCCAGCAAACCATTATCTGGAGCAAGGAAAGAGTACCCCTCCATCCTGACGTACAAAATGTCTCTTGCGGTCCCTACGCCGGGATCCACCACGCAAACGAAGATGGTTCCGACTGGAAAGTACCGGAAGTGCCGCCAAAGGACGAAGCGAGCCGCCGGAATAGATTGTGGAGGGAGATCATGGCTGAGGTCGATGACCTGAACATGGGGAGCAATCCGGGCAATCTGCCCTTTCATGACCCCAACATACCCATCCTGATGACCAAAATCGGTGAGTAAAACAATTGGACCCATACATATACAATCGTAGAAGGATTTTCAGGGAAAAACAAGGTACGAGTTTCTGATTTCCCTTGCTTATTATCAGCGGGATTTTTCTTTCTCCTTCCCACTTCTGATCCAGGCAGTTATCCACAATTTGCCTCTCTCATCGCTGCAAATCTGCCAGAATGACAAAGGAAGCTGACAGAACCCCTGCCAAAAGTTCCAAAATGGCAGGCCCAGACATACTGGCATAAGGTTGGTACGCGAGGGGCTGTAACTACAGTTGTTCAACCCTAATCTTAACAAATCAAAATAGCGAACAAACTATGTCAGTGAACATCAAACCCTTGGCAGACCGCGTGCTGGTTGAGCCCGCTCCTGCCGAAGAAAAAACCGCTTCTGGCATCATCATTCCTGATACGGCTAAAGAGAAGCCACAGAAAGGCACAGTTGTCGCTGTTGGCCCTGGCAAAAAGGATGAACCTACTACTGTGTCAGTAGGGGATACTGTCTTGTACGGCAAGTATTCTGGTACGGAGATCAATGTCGACGGAACTGACTACCTCATGATGAGAGAGTCTGACATTCTGGCAATTGTTTAATCTCGGTTCTGACTCATCAGACGAAATCATTCCATTACCCAACTCACAAAAAGTAAACTAAACGTATGGCTAAGCACATAGAATTTAACGTCGATGCCCGCGACAAACTGAAAAGAGGTGTTGATGCGCTGGCAAACGCGGTAAAAGTTACCCTCGGCCCAAAAGGTCGTAACGTGGTAATTGATAAGAAATTTGGCGCTCCTTCTATCACCAAGGATGGAGTAACTGTTGCCAAAGAAATTGAGCTGAAGGATTCCATTGAAAACATGGGCGCTCAGATGGTCAAAGAAGTTGCCAGCAAGACTGCAGACGTCGCTGGTGATGGAACGACTACGGCAACCGTATTGGCTCAGGCTATGGTTCGCGAAGGATTGAAGAACGTGACTGCTGGAGCTAACCCAATGGAGCTGAAGGCAGGAATCGAAGAGTCCACCAAAGTGATCGTTTCCGAGTTGAAGAAAATGTCCAAGACCATTGGCGATTCCAAAGAAATCGCTCAGGTTGCGACCATTTCTTCTAACAATGATATCGAGATCGGTTCTTTCATTGCTGATGCAATGGAGAAAGTTGGCAAAGACGGTGTCATCACCGTAGAAGAAGCCAAAGGTTTGGAAACCTACCTGGAGGTAGTAGAAGGGATGCAGTTTGACCGTGGATACCTTTCTCCATACTTCGTTACCGATCCTGATAACATGGCGGTAGAATTGGAGGCACCTTACATCTTGTTGTATGACAAGAAGGTCTCTCAAATGAAGGACTTGCTGCCTGTATTGGAGCAAACCGTTCAAACGGGTCGTCCTTTGTTGATCATCGCTGAAGACGTAGAAGGCGAAGCACTGGCTACCTTGGTAGTGAACAAAATTCGCGGTTCTCTGAAAGTAGCGGCAGTAAAAGCGCCTGGTTTCGGAGATCGTCGCAAAGCGATGTTGGAGGACATTGCCATCTTGACTGGAGGTACCGTGATTTCTGAGGAGCGTGGCTTCAAATTGGAGAACACTACCCTGGACATGCTGGGATCTGCCAAGAAGGTATCCATCGACAAAGACAACACCACCCTAGTTGACGGTTGCGTTGATGCTGACATGATCAACGATCGTGTTAATCAAATCAAAGCTCAGATCGAAACCACTACTTCTGACTACGATCGGGAGAAGTTGCAGGAGCGTCTGGCGAAATTGTCTGGTGGAGTAGCAGTCATCTACGTAGGTGCGGCTACCGAGGTAGAAATGAAAGAGAAGAAGGATCGCGTAGACGATGCCTTGCACGCAACCAAAGCAGCAGTTGAAGAAGGAATCGTACCTGGTGGCGGAGTGGCGCTGGTTCGGGCCATTTCTTCTATCTCTAAGGGACGCGGCGGCATCAACGATGAATTCCTGAAAGGAGACGTAGGCATCGGAGTAGCCATCGTACGTCGTGCTTTGGAAGAGCCCCTTCGTCAGATCGTCAACAACGCTGGACTCGAGTCTGGTGTCATCCTGAACAAAGTTCTGGAAGGAAAAGACGATTATGGCTTCAACGCTCGCATCGAAGAGTACCAAAACTTCTTCGAGACCGGGATCATTGACCCAACCAAAGTTACCCGTAGCGCACTGGAAAACGCGGCCTCTATCGCTGGCCTGTTGTTGACCACTGAATGTGTCGTTACAGATGAGCCTGAGGCAGAGACTCCTGACATGGGAGGTGGCCACGCTCATCCAGGTATGGGCATGATGTAATCTCGCTCACTAAGCCTGATATATGTATGGGAAGGCTGCCTCTTGGCAGCCTTCCCCCTTTTCACAGTTCGGGTTGATGATTCTGCGAGTTTTTCATATCTTGATGAGACTACTCGTATCCATAATCAACCTGGACTATGAAACTGTTATCCACCATTCTCCTCATAGCCATCATCGGGGGCGGGATCTATTTCGCCTATTGGGCCATCCAACGGACCCTCGCT
>JBCCCJ010000988.1:0-3147 GCA_039033615.1 Bacteroidota bacterium | reverse complement strand
GATTGACGACTATGACACGCTGAAATATGGGCATCGGCCCAACATTTACCACAGCATGAGCATGAAGGAAGCCTTCCGTCTGTCGGCGGGTTGGGTATATGTGGAATTGGCAAAAAGAATCGGGAAAGACCACTATCGCAGCATCCTGAGTAAAATCGACTATGGAAATGGAGACCTCTCCATAGCCGATCCAGACTTTTGGAACTTCGGGCCATTTGCCATTTCCCCCGCCAATCAGATTCAGGTCTTGATTGACATCTACGAAGAACAGCTGCCTTTTTCGTCAGAATCCTTTGCTACCCTCAAGGAAATGATGATTGTGGAGGAAACTGATGAATACGTGATCCGCGCCAAAACCGGCTGGACCAGAGATGGTGGCAAAGACACCGGCTGGTGGGTAGGCTATATCGAGAAATCCGATCACGTATATTTCTTTGCTACCCGCCTGATCAAAGATCGCAGCGAAGCCAATCCTCGCTTTGGGGCCTGTCGCAAGGAAATCACCCGATCCATTTGTAGAGAGCTGGGAATTCTGTGAACTTACGCCCAAAGACTGATCGCAGATGAAATCCTACCTCCAAGCTTTGGACCTCTTCTCTTCCCCGGAAATCAATGATTTATTGGCATTGGGGACAGAAAAACGCTATCAAAAAGGAGCCTATTTGATCCAGGAAGGGCAAGTGTGCCAGGAAGTAGCCTTTGTGAAGGCTGGCATCTTTCGATCTTATTATCATTCCTCTACCGCAGAGGAGGTCACCTATTGCCTGACTTTTCCCGATCAGCTCCTAGCGGCCTATTCTTCCTATCTCACAGGAAAAAGTAGCCTGGAAAACATTCAGGCGATTACGGAAGCGGAAGTGATACGGTTTGCGAAGGCAGAGCTGGAGGCATTTATGGCCGCGTCGCCCAATGGGGTACAGTTTGCCAAACTCATCGCCGAACAGCAATACCTGGAAATGGAAAAGCGCATTTTCCAACTCCAGCGAGAACCAGCCGAGGTCCGCTATGAAACCTTGCTGCGGGAGCACCCAGAATACCTGCATCAGGTGCCCCTGCAATACATTGCCTCCTATTTGGGCATCACTCAGCGGCATTTGAGTCGATTGCGGCGAAAGCTGATGAAGAATGAGACAAATGTCCTTCCAGAGTGAAGAGAAGCTGAGTTCCTTTGTGCAAAACTACCAGCATGAAGGAAATTCTGATCATCAACGGCCATCCCCGCAAGGGGAGTTTCAGCCACGCTCTGGCAGATCACTATGCACAAGGCGTGCAGGAAACCCAAGTGCAACTTCGCAGAATCGACATCGGGAGCCTGGACTTCGACCCCAATCTGGCCCATGGCTACCACCAGCGAACGCCTTGGGAGCCAGACCTGGAAGCTGCCATGGCGAACATCAAACGAGCCGATCATCTGGTGTGGATCTTCCCGATCTGGTGGTACGGCTATCCGGCCATCATGAAAGGCTTCATCGACCGGACCTTTCTGCCGGGAATCGCCTTTCGAGATGGGAGCAAAGCCTTGCCAGAGCGTTTGTTTTGTGGGAAAAGTGCTCGCATCATCGCAACCGCAGACACCCCTCTGTGGTACAATCGCTTGGTCATGCGCAATCCGGCCATCAACCAATTGAAGCGGGGAACCCTGCATTTTTCCGGCATCAGGCCCGTGCGCGTAACCTATATTTCACCCATCAAAGGGACCAGCGATGCTTTTCGTCAAGAGTGGTTAGAAAAGGTATATCGCCTGGGGAAAGCGGGGAAGTAATTCCCTTTGTCCTACAGAAAAAAGGCTGCCTCAAAAGAGACAGCCTTATAACCAGGAGATATATGGAATTCTTCTCCTACACCACCAGCGCATAATAAAACGGAATCCCGATCATGACGTTGATGGGGAAGGTGATGCCGAGGGCCATGGGGAGGTAGAGGCCCGCATTGGCCTGAGGGACGGCGGTCTTCATGGCTGCTGGCACGGCGATGTAGGAGGCGCTGGCCCCGAGGATCGCAAAGAGCAACTGGTTGCCGGGATGGTCGGTGATGAACTGGCTCAGGTAGAGTGCCGCCAAGCCATTCACGAAAGGCATAAGGGTCGCAAATAAGGCTGGAAATGCCCCCCAACGCACCATCGCTGACAGGTGCCGACCGCTGGTGAGGCCCATGTCCAATAGGAAGACTGCCAGAAATCCTTTGAAAATGTCGGTGGTAAACGGCCGGATGCCTTCGGCCTGAGATTCACTCGCCAGGAAGCCAATCACCAAACTGGCGATCAAGAGTAGCACGCTACCGTTGGTGAAAGAATGCCAAATCATCGAACCGATGGACTGCTTGGGCCCTTCCTCTTTGGCCTGTTTGCCAAATTGCTTGACCAGCAGGACCCCCACAATGATGGCGGGTGCCTCCATCAGGGCCATCACTGCAATCATGTGTCCCCCAACTGCGACCTGTTCCATTTCCAGAAAGGAGACTGCAGTAACGAAGGTTACCGCACTGACCGAACCGTAGGCTGCAGCGACTGCGCCTGCGTTGGGACCATCTAACTTTCGGCGGAGGATGAGAAACACCGCCAAAGGCACCACGGTCGCTAGGGTCATTCCCAACATCAGGCTCCAGAAGATTTCCATGTCCAAGGCGCTGTGCGATAGCTCTTGCCCGCCTTTGAAACCGATGGACAATAACAGGTACGTGGCAATGAACTGGGATGAGCTCTCAGGGATCTTCAGGTCGCTTTTGACCTGGACGGCCACAATGCCTAGCAGGAAGTACAGGAGGGCCGGATTGGTGAGGTTTTCGAGGAGTTCAGATAGATTCATAGAGGTACTTGTTCAGAGGTAAAAATGCCCATTCACAACTTCCAGGATAGGAAGGTGGAACGTAGATCAACCAAAAGATGAAAAAGCGAGCAGGAAATGCCTGGCAAGAGGCTGGAAAGCAATTGCTGGGGTGATCGACAAGCACTAGTGCTTTGGCAGACCACGAGAGGTAAAAAACTCCTTCTCTAGGTTGTCGATCTTTGAAAGATTTCCTCAGCAATCAGGCGCTGGTGAAAGAGAATTGTTTGGCTAGTAGATTGGAGGTAGAGGCTCATTATGTCTTTGCGTATGGATGAAACTGGCGGCAAATATGTGGAACAAAATCTATTAGTTTTTATTTATT
>JBCCCJ010000987.1:0-3160 GCA_039033615.1 Bacteroidota bacterium | reverse complement strand
TTCCCAAAGTCTCGCGATTTGGCCCGCCAAATTCGGTTTTCCTTCCTTGATCTGGAAAGAAATATCTACGCGAAAAGAGGAAGTTATTTTTCAAGTCTCACTAAGATCGAACCGATGAATGACGAATATCGAATGATGATCAGAGATGTCGCCTGCCAGCGGGCTGTGCCTCGGTCTTTCAGGCCGCGAAGATGACTCTCATTCATTCGAGTCATGCTGACGAAGGAGATATCTCATGTGGCTCCTGAATACAAGAGATGCCTCACTGGTTCGGCATGGTAATCTTGCGATTGGGTTTTTCGTGTACCCTTTCCCGCACCCGCCCGGTTTTCCCAAGTCTCACCTAATCAATCAAAAAGGCATTGGGCACTGAGACCAAACTGCCCGCGGGAATCAGCTCTTTTGCCTTGGGATTCAAGGCTTTTAGCTCCGAGAGCGGAAGCTGAAACAAATTCGCCAATTCTGCAATTGGAGCAGGCTGGGTAAGGGGGATTTCCAGGCTGGGTAAGGGGAATTCACTGGGCCATTTGCCAGCTTGGTGGTTGCTGGCTACTTCTTGGATCATCGCATACATCAAGGGATCCTGCACCCTGGTCAATACCATTCGATCTGCTGCATCTGATCCCGAAGGCGTAATCTCCCAATGCGAAAGAAGCATCGCTTCTTGTTCCCAACTCCAGGCTAGGGGAGGGGCTTCTGGGATGGGAGCAGGCTCAGGCGCAAGGGGTTCCAATGGAGTGGGGGAGACGGTATTGAGGTTGAGCATCATGTTGACTCCCAAGCCCTGTAAACGATCATTCCCTGCTCGTCCGCCCAATTCTCCAATGTTGTCCAAATAGTCGGTCAGGGTGAAAAAATGATTGTACTCGATGCCAATCTTCAAGACCGGATTGATGCGGATCTGTACCCCCAAACCCACCGGAGGGGCAAATACATTGGTGTTGTACTGCTCTTCGGGTAAGCGGGAAAAATAATTTTCTCCCAGAAAGTTCCCGAACTGATCGAGAGGACGAAAAAAGAGCAGGTTTCCCCCTGCACTGACAAAGCTTTCGATGCGATGAAAGCGCAGAAAAAACCAACGAATCCGCACATCGGTGAAGAAAAAAGGCGTTTCTACGTAGGTGTTGGAGATGGCGTCTTGTTGGACAATCGGAGGTGCATCGGTTTGATCCACAATTCGACCGTACCCCACATTGAACTGGAACTGTAGCGCTTTCTTGCCATCAAATTGAAGGCTCAAGCGGATGCCAGGATAGGCTCGATCGCCCCAGCGTTGTTCTTCGCTGAGGTCCCCCAAATAGTTGTAGCCCCACCACCCAAGCCCCAATTGAAGAGGCGGAGGCGTGGCTTGGTTTTGTCCCAGAAGGGAAGCGTTACTGAAAATCAGTAGGCACGAAACCAAGAACAATGGAATTCGACGCATCACAACAAACATATCCGGGTCAAACAATCTAGGCTAGCGGGAAAACAGTACCCCTCCGAAAGATGCAATTCTAAGTTCGGAATTTTTCCCCAATAATTCTGCCAACCTTTCAGAGATAGCTGGAACTGGGGAATTAGGGAATTGAAGAACTAGGGAACTAGGGAACTAGGGAACTAGGAATTAGGGTAACTAGTAACAAACCAACCAATTCACTAATCAACTAATCAACTAATCAACTAATCAACTAATCAACTAATTAACCAATCAACCAAATCATTCTTCTGGCCGCAAGTTCAGGTGGAGGCCGATGAGGATGGCATGTAGGCTGTCAAAGCCTTCTCTGGCTCCCAAGGCTCCGGTATTGTCCAGGTAATCTGAGGGGACGAAGCGGAAGGTGTAGGCCAGTTTGAGTTGGATTCGTTGATTCAGCCGCCCCATGACCCCAATGGTGGCAGGAAGTTGGGGAATGACCCGATTGTAAGAGGCTTCTGTTTCATCTCTGGTTTGGGTGCGGGGAGGGAGTTGCTTGCCATCCTGATCGCGGGGAACGAAGTACATCAGGCCCGCGCCGATCGCGACAAATGGCTGGATTCTTTTGGTAGCAAGGGGACGAAAAGCCAGCCCCAAATTCCCGTAGAAGAAAGTCGTTTCCACAAAGTTGACGGGATCCACCCCCGCTACCTGAGGCCAACTGCCTTCGAATTGATCGGCAAACTTGCCAAATCCCCCATGAAACTGGAATTGTAGCATGCGATCATGGTTTTGCTGCAAGGCAAGATCCAATCCTGGATGGAAGCGACGAAATGCCGCATCGGTTTCCGAGAAATCCCCGAGGTAAGAAATTCCACTCAGAGAGATCCCTACCTCGACACCCTCACCGGTTTGAGCGAATAAGGGGGAGCCTTGCCATCCCATGAACAGCAACAAGCAAAGAGACACGTGGCAAACAAATCCTTTCATAGCTTACATCACAACAATGGCCGTAACAGTGGCCAATGGATCAATTTTGGCAATTGGGATCAACGATTGAGCAGCATCATGCTGATAGTTGAGGTCCCGAATTAAATAATGAACGGAGGGCTGATACAGACTGATGGCATCCAGCAGACCATAGTCGGAGAGATAGGTGACCTGCCAATCTGTGGCGGTTGTCAGCAGGCTTCCAACAGTCATCCCCACCATCTGCCCGTTTTTCATCTGAATGTCAGAGCTTTCCACCCGAATTCGATTGATGGTTTCCTGCCCCATAAAATCTGATTCTACATAAACCTTGCCAGCTTTGTACTGTAAAATGGAGGCTCTCCAGGTATATCCACCCTCCAAATACATGGTATCGCGGACGGCGTGGCGTTTCCATCGTTGGGTCTCTGGGGGCAGCATCTCTCCTCCGACCTGTAAGTTGGCGATTCCGGATGTTTGCAGCCGTTTACTCGTACTACAGCCAGTTCCTAGGGCAACACTCACCACAAAAAGGAGGATCCAAAGAGAAGCCGTTGAAAAGTGTCGTTTCATGTTGGATAAAGATAAGGGGGAAAAACTGCTGGTTTCAAGTGAGAATGAGGGGGAAAAATACAGCCTGCTTTTTTTCCTGATGGCTGTATCCTATCTTTGATTTCATGAATAAGTTACTGAAGTATTTCCTGGTCAGTTTCGCGCTGATCAACGTAGGCTTGCTCGTAGGATTCAAAATCAAAGAGCATATTCCCGGGGCGACGATGGCCCATATTGATGAAGGCT
>JBCCCJ010000986.1:0-3164 GCA_039033615.1 Bacteroidota bacterium | reverse complement strand
TTTTTTCTTTTTCGGTTTTGACTTGCAAGCAGCTGGCATCTGTCTTTTTCTCTACTCTTCACAACCTGCCAAAAATACTCGTTGGAGGGTCCGCTTTTGCCGTAGCAGACGAAACGATTCTCGGAGATATGCACCCATCATTCGCTTGCCTTCAGCGGGCAGATGCGGATCATCGGAGATGAGGTTGAGGTACATTTTTTCCTCTTCTTTGATTTGGGCAAATAAGGCTAAGTATAAATCTTCTGAAAGACAGGTGCGAGGCACGCGTCGCGGGTCAAAATTGGGGCCAAAGTTGACGTAATTCGTACCGACAATGCTGGCCCAATCAAAATCGTAGGGAACCGGAATGGGCGGACCGCCTGCTTTGGGCTGGACCAGGCGAATGTTTTTTTGGAGATAGACATTCCAATCGGTATTGCCCATCGAATATTGAAAGGCCATCAATCGGGTCAGTACTTCCTGGTTCACCTGCTTGAGGCGAAAGGTGTCCTCCACAATGGTTCCTCCCAGGCGCTCGGCCATGTGATCTTCATCCTCAATGAAAAAAGCGTATTTGGTTTCCTGGCTTTGGCCGTTGGCTTCAAGGTAGGTGATTTGGGCCAGGCGCACCCGAAAGTGATGAGGGGACCACTTTTGATAGAGTTTGTACACCATGTATTCCCGCAACACCCAATTTTCTTGCCGACAGTGGGTCACCACTTTCAGCTTGCGGTTTCCCTGGAAAGGAGTGCCGGGCGCGACTTCTTTGGAGACTTTGAGGCGGATGGGAGGAAACTGACAGATGTCTGCGCGGCGGCGGAAGTTTCCCCGTAGTTTGACCTTGGCCTGTAGTTGATATTGAGCCTTTTCGCCCAAATAAGAAATGGTAGCTATCTGATAGGTTGCAGAATCGGGGCGATCCTCCCGCAGGCTTTGCCAATCTGATTGTAACGTGAGGCGCAGAATTTCTTCTGAGTCAAAAAAATCTCCTGTTTGCGCCTTTACCGGAACAAAGAAAAGAAGAATCAATAAGCAGCAACACCAAGAACGAAGCATCAATTTCTGAATTTGTTTACAGCTACGAGATGGAGCCAAAAAGTTCTCTCTAGCTGAAAGATGAGGCTCAACCTAGCAATTCTGACGCAATCTCGCCCATTTGAATCAACTTTGTGGAAACAAAAAGAAAAGAAACCCGACTTCCAAAACCAAAAGTGGGCAACTCTGCGAGCTGCCCACCGTGAAAAGTTCATTCGTACATGTTCCTCATAAATACGCCGCCTGATATTCAGAAGGGCTTTTTCCCGTCCATTTCTTAAACGTTCGAGAGAAAACACTGATTTCCGAAAACCCCAAGATTTGGGCGATTTCTCCTTTGCTCACCCGAGGTTCCTGCAGGTAAGCAATGGCCAGACTCTTCCGAACTGCGTTCAGAATTTTCTGGTAGCTGGTGCCTTCTTCCTTCAGTTTGAGCTGAAGGCTTCGGACACTCATAGAAAGGTGATCGGCGACAACCTCAATCCCAGGGGACTCCTCTTTCAACTGCCGAATCAGCAATTGCTGAACCCGGTAGGTGTAGTTGTCCGTCTGAGTGTGGTTTTGTAAAAGAGCTTGAGCGTGCTTGTCAAACAGGGAGAGCAAACGTTGGGTGTTTGGTGAAAAGCGCGTCTTCATAAAAAGAGTTTATTAGCCAACAAATTCATGATTCTAACCTACTTCACACCCTCGGCATTGCGATATTCAAAACAAGCAAAGATCGACCCTGAAAGACCGACGGCCTTTCAAGAAAGTTAGCTCCCTCTGCGAATGCAGGGCCGGGATGATGCATGGAATTGGACGATTGTCCGAAAGACGTACCCCAATACGTCTGGTAACCAATCTGAGATCCACGGTGAAAGAGTCCTACCTTCTTCACCATTCCCCTCTTCAATCTTTCTGCTCAGCTTTGGTCAAAAATGATACCATCGTTTCTTCAGTCCCTAATCTTGTCCTCAACGGTCGTGCCTATCGTATGAACGGTCATAGAGACATGATGAGTACGCAAAATCCGTTCCATATTACGTTGGCACTCTCAAAGAAAAATAGCAAATTTGGATTCGCTACGTTTTTTGGCTGAAAATGGCAAGCCCATGGCACACGAGAAGCCCTCGGACTTTACACAATACAAGTACAACTCGCTCAAGACCTATACCTCTACAGAATGGTTGGCCGAAAGCAAAAAGAAATACCGTCAGGTCTTTGACCGGTCGGAGATTTCGTACATCTATGCAGAGTTTTCGTTTTTCAACAAATTGTTTGACGAAGAAGATTGGGATGCACGAATCAACCTCAAGGCATATGCCGTTCCCAAAGATCGCAGGCGTAAGCCCGAAGAGATTTGTGACATAGAGGTCAACAAGCGAGTAACCAAGGACCTGAACATCGTTTACATCCGGGAAGGCTGGGGAACGGAGAAATCTGGTGCTTTCTGGAAGGAAGGAGAATATTATTGGGAAGCCTACATCGACGGAGAAATGGTAGGCACCCGCAAATTCTTTGTCTATGACGTCGGGCAAGTATCTGCAGAGAACAACCCCTACTTTGGCATAGAAGGGGCCAAACTCTACGAAGGGAGCAACACCGATGGACGCATGGAAGGCCCATCCTACCACATGGAGTTCCCTTCCAAAGACACCCGCTTCATCTGGATCGAATTCAACGCCATCAACCGTTTGGAAAAAGACTGGCGGGCGGAATTGGTCTTCAACTTTTACAATGACGCCCGACAGCTAAAGGGCCGCACAACCGAACTCTTTCAGGTGAAGAAGGGAGATTCTACCTTCAAAGTTACCTCTGGCTGGGGTTCCGATCACAAAGGAACCTGGTTTGCGGATAACTATACCGTGGAGATTGTTTTCATGGACACCCTCATCGGAATCGTCCCCTTCAAGGTGGGGGAATCCTTTGTAGAGGGAGAAAATCAATTGTTGCGGCCAGACGAAAATAGTGCGAGCCTGGTAGGCATTCCCAGCCAAAGCGAGCTAGAAAGCCAAACCCTAGAAGAAGTTCTGGCGGAATTGGATGGAATGATCGGGCTGGAATCTATCAAAAATCGGATTCGCGAATACGCCCAGTACCTCAACTTTCTGAAGCTCCGGCAAGAAAAAGGCTTTGAAGATTCTCAGCCCATCAACCTACACGTGGTATTC
>JBCCCJ010000985.1:0-3169 GCA_039033615.1 Bacteroidota bacterium | reverse complement strand
GCCATTGAGTCGCCCCTTAGTCAATCAGAATTTCAGGTCTATCCAACTCCTACCAAAGGATCGCTCCACCTGGAATATCAGTTGAGCAACCAAGCATTTGACCAGGCAGCAGTCGAATTGGTCAACCTACAAGGGCAGATCGTTGCTACTCAAGCAATCAAGGAAGTCGCAGGTATCAGCACCATGGACCTTGCCTTGCCAAGTGGGATCTACCTCCTCCACCTTCGCTTAGATGGAGAGTTGAGAGCTACCCAGAAGGTGATTGTGCAGCGGTAATGCCTTTTTTAGTAAAAAAAGAGCCCTTACTGCCCCTCCTAAAGGTTTCAAACCCTTAGGAGGGGCTTCTCTTTGGAGTCAACTGTACCGTGGCCTGGGAGAGCTTTTTTCTCGGGACAGAGTCCCAAGCTACCACGGTTTGGCTCCTTTTTCACCGAAAAGTGGGTCGTTTTCCTTTTGAAGGGAAAACGGGCTGGTGTGAGAAAGGGTGCAGTGTCCTCCAATCGAAAGATTGTCTTGCCGAACTTGTAAGGCATCTTATGTCTTCGGAAGCGACATGAGATGCTTCGTTCCTCAGCATGACAACCGTTTGGCTGGGAGAATTTTCTCGCTTGCGAGACACTCATTTCCTCACTCTACCACCACTTTCTTTCTCCCTAGCGTCCGTCCTTCCTCACGCAATTCCAATATATACCAACCTGAAACCAATTCTGAAACCGAAAAAGTCTGTTCTGCTGTGGCGAGGCGGGCGAATTTGCAGGCGCGTCCGAGGGCATCGGTCCATACAAGATCATAAGTGCTTCCTCCCTGAAAGTCAGGAAAACGGAGGTGCAATTGATCGCTCGTTGGGTTGGGGAATATCATCCAGGTGGGAGGTGGAGGAAATGGAATCGAAGCAAGGACAAAGGCATAGCAATCAGTGGTATCCCGACAATCCCCTTGCTCCAGGATGGCGGCGTAAGTACCACTTTGATTCGGTTCAAACTCTTGTTCCGCCTCCCCAGGAATGGCCTGCCAGTTTTGACTGCAATTGACCCATTGATAGCTCATAGCAGTTGGGGTGGCTGATAAGATGCTCCCATTTTGTTGAATGGATGCATCTAAAGAATCTTCCAAACTCAAATGAATTGTCAGCACGCTATCGCAGCCTGTTTGGTTGGTGAGATATTGCGTATACGTCCCAGTTTCGGTTAGGGCTCCGCCATTGAGGAATAGGTAAGGCTCACAATAAACAGTGGTATCAATCGTGGAACTATTGCTTTGACCCAATTGTGCCTCGACATTGGTGGTGGTTCCACACAAATCTAGCGTATCCAAATACAAGCCAGAGCTGGTCCACACCTGTAAGCCAGAGGGACTGATGATGCTATCGCAGCCGTACATGGCGATGGTACCCTGATGCTCTATGGAGTCTCCGCAGATGTCATATTGGGCAGTGTAGAGAGCAAAAGTTAATCCATCCTCCATCTCTAAAGCAAAGGTATCTTGCCCGGGAGCGAAGTCATTCCAACTGGTATATTGGCCAGTAGAAAGTAGCTTACCGAACTGACCAATTGAAATGTCTAAAGGAATAGAGACCCCCGTTTCCAATCGCTCTCCCCAAGAAAATGCCCCTCCGGGAGTCAATTGAACGACATACATGGTTTGATAAGGGGAACTCGGGGTAAAAAAGGTATCAGGCCCTGGGTCCATATCCCAGCCTCCGTACCAGGTATTGGTTAGATACACATGGCCATAGCGATCCACCGTAGAATGAGTTGGCATATCTCCTGGAAATAAGTAGCGCCAAAGGGGAGTACCTTGAGCATCCAATTTGGAGACATACCCTCTGTATTCCTGATTATCGAGATCTTCCCCTGAATGGATCACATTTCCCCATTTATCAACACTTACCGAATGGGCGGTCTGGGTATCATGATCTCCCTCTTTGGTTGCCCATTCAAGATTTCCATCTGCATCTAGTTTTACGATAACCACGTCATCCCTTTGTCCGCTTCCCAAAAAAATCAAGGAATCTGGCCCAGGATCAGCATCAATTTTTTGTCGAAAAGAAAAGACGAGCACAGGCTTTCCATCACCATCTACGGCTACATCCCCCATTCTCCCTTGCTCCGGCCCAAAAAAACCTTTGACCCAAAGAAACCCACCAACTGAATCTAGTTTGGCCAAAAACACATCACTACTTCCTTCTGAAACCAAAGTAGTGGTGCTATCTCCAGGTACAAAAGTGGCAGTACCAGGAAAGGCTCCGGACACGAATACTTGTCCTCCTGGCGCAACCGCAAATCCATGGAATGCCTCTGAACCACTTCCTCCAACTTGGCTCGCCCAGTACAATTCGGCATTTGGGGAATATTTAGCGACAAAAGCATCTCTACCACCTCTTGCGCCCAAAACAAATACCCCAGTGTCCAGATCAAAATCAACTGCCCCCCCAAAATATCCACCGATGTAGATATCATCAGCCTCATCTACAAATATCCTCATCCCTCGGTCTCGAGTCCAACTGCCAAGTTGCTTGGCCCAAACCAATTGACCAACCGGATCCACTTTTTGTAAATACACATCTTCAAATCCAGGACTTAGCAGCAAAGTATCCTGACTGGGATCAAAATCTAGGGTATGTTTGAAATACCCTACGGTGTACACATTTCCTTTTGAATCCCCAGCTACTGCTTGTCTCCAAGTGTAAGCGCCTGTATTCAAAGGGTACCTGATTGCATTAACCCAATCAAGCGTCATAGGCTGAGAGAGCAACAAACAGGGAAACAATAGGCTGAAGAAGAAATAAATGGTTTTGTTAGTCATGGTTATGCGATGGGTTGTCTGAAAGAAGATAATTCCTCTCAACGCTCGATTCAAATGAAAAGCATTCCCCATCGAACATCAAAGGGATGATTCCAAGATGAAAACCTCCCTGAGAGAGGCTCTACTTCGAGTCAATCGACCGTAAATTTTCACTCGCCCTGGAAGACCGAGCTTCGTAAAGTACCGTGGACTTCCAGGCCGCGGGTATGATTCTGGTCAAATGACCAGTAGCTTCCTCGTGGCCTGGGAAAGCTTTTTCCTTGGAACAGAGTCCCAAGCTACCACGGTTTGGCTCCTTTTTCACCGAAAAGTGGGTCGTTTTCCTTTTGAAGGGAAAACGGGCTGGTGTGAGAAAGGGTGCAGT
>JBCCCJ010000984.1:0-3170 GCA_039033615.1 Bacteroidota bacterium | reverse complement strand
AGATCAGGGGGTAGAGAACAGGGTTCAGGGTTCAAATGGTAGCGCGAAATTGCATTTCGCAAGACTTCGATTTCGTAGAAAAGCCCCCTTAGAAGCGTTGGCTAGCGAGCAAGACAAGGGGTTGGGGGATGAATCTGGTCCCATCTAGGGATGAGCCGCAATCGGCTCCATCGCCATCGTATCTACCTTTGCCATTTGGTGGGCGATGGCGCGGAAAAAAGCCAGATGTCCCGCAGTCGTGGAGAAAGGAACCGATTTATCGTTGTATCGATGGTTCGCAGAATTTTTGGCTATGACCGTTCCGGTGGTGGGATTGATATAGATGTATTGGTTGTACACGCCTTGGGCCATGTATTCGCCTTCGTTTCCAATAGGAATCCACCATTGATAGCCATAGCCATACGGAGCGTGAGCAGAATTGTCGCGCATTCCAGGGGTAACGTGGGGGGCATCTGGCGTGGTAGAAGCTCGGACCCACTCGGCTGGGACCAATTGCTCTCCTTGCCACTTTCCTTCGTGTAGGAAGAGCTGGCCTACCTTGGCATAGTCTCGGAGACAAGCGTTGAGGCCGCCTAAGGCCATTTCCATGCCTGCATCATCCGCCAACCAATACGCCATATATTCTGCCCCGATCGGGTGCCATAGTTTTTCCTGTAGGTATTCAGCCAGAGTCTGGCCGGTCGCTCGAACTAGAATCATCCCCAGGACATGGGTATTGATGCTCACGTAGTGGTGATAGGTGCCTGGTTCCCGCTCGTTGACCAAGGTAGTCGCAAACTCATCCTGAGACGCGCCCCAGGCAAAGGTTCTGCCCCAACGATTGATGTCACTGCTGAGATCACCGTAATCTTCGTTGAACTTCACCCCGGTGGACATTTGAAGGACATCTTTGATTGTCACGCCTTCATAGCCTGAACCGATCAACTCCGGCACATAAACTTCAACTGGCTCATCCAGGCTCTTGATCTTCCCTTCTTCCATGGCAATGCCGAAGAGAGCCGAAACCACCGATTTTGCCACTGACCAGGAGATATGCTGGCCTGATGCTTCTCTGCCTCCATCGTATCGTTCAAAAACCAGATGGTCGGACTGAATCACTACCAAGCCATTGGTGTAAGAAGAATCCCAAAATTCCTGGCCGGAAAAGGTCCGCCCTTCAAAGTCAAAAGAAGTCGGCAATTCGATGGCATCCCCCTTGGGAAATACAAAAGGCTGAGCAGAAGCAGTCACCTGATGGGTATCCGCAAACGCATGCATCTGCGTGAAATTCCCAAGGATATTCTCCTGATCGAAAAAAGTCAGGGTTTTGCGGACGTTATTCAATTTGGGGAAATTCCAACCGATCCAGGCCAGACCGATGAGGACCAAAAGAAGGAGAGTTCTGCGGATAAGCTTCATGATACCAAGGGGGATTTAAGTTGGAAGATACCATTTTTCTCTTTTCCGAGCAGGCAAAAGCAATTCTCCCCTTTGCCAATGGTCCAGAAATGACTCGAAAATTCAAAGACTCCGGGCACTTAATAGATGGGAGCCATTTATCGGTAGAGAACGTGGATATTGACCTACTCATCCATTCCCCCTCATCCTATGCAGCGTCTCAAAAACTGGTTTCGTGGCCTAATCGTCTTCATCGGATTGATCGGCCTATTTGTGTCCATTCAATACCTGTGGATAGGGAAAGCACCTGAACCGAGCCATTTCCCCCCAACCACGATTCTGGCCCATCGAGGAGTTCACTTGAACTATCACAAAGGAAGATATGATGTCAAAACAGGCTGCGAAGCTCAGCACATCCTTCTACCAAGCCATTCCTTCTTGGGAAATACCCTTCCCGCCATTTCTGCTGCATTTTCGGCAGGTGCAGATATGGTGGAGATCGATATTCGAAAAACAGCCGACAGCAATCTGGTGGTCTTCCACGATTATGGCCTGGAATGTCGAACGGATGGCAAAGGATTGGTCGCCGAACATACTGTCCCTGAGTTAAAGGCTTTGGACATAGGTTTTGGCTACACAGCGGATAGTGGTCGAACTTATCCCTTTCGAGGAAAGGGAGTAGGGGAGATGCCGACCTTGATGGAAGTGTTGAAGGCGTTTCCCCAAAAATCCTTTCTGCTGGATCATAAAGACTGGGACCAGGAATCTTTGCAGTTCTTGATTGACTTATTGGCGAAAATTCCTCGGGAACAAAGAAGTAGGGTGCAATTTTGGAGTTCCACCCTCCTCCAAGGAAGCTTGGAAAACCATTATCCGGAAGTCCGACCCTTGTTTTTCACCCGTAGAGAAGTCAAGCAAGTATTTGTGCCCTTCTTTTTCAGCTTTGGGATGCGGGACATTCCCGCATATTACGAAGGGTGCGCGATGGCCATTCCGGCCAAATATGTGCCCTATGTATGGGGTTGGCCCTATCGCTTTATAGAGGAAGTGCATGAAGCGAGCATCCAGATCTACCTGTTCGTAGACACGGAGGCCGAGGCAAAAAAGTATAGATCTCTTCCAGTGGATGGATTCATCACGGATTACATTGAACGCACGGGGCCTATTCTGAAGGCTACTCCTTGATTTCGTCTGATTGATTGCGGTGTTCCGAAATGTATTGCTCAATTTCCTGCTCAAGAATCGGCAGGGGAACGGAACCATTACGCAGGATCAGGTGATGAAAATACTGGAGGTCAAATTCCTCCTTCAGGGCTTGTTCTGCCCTTGTTCGCAAATCCTTGATGGTCAGCTCTCCAATTTTATAACTGACTGCCTGGCCGGGCCAACCGATGTAGCGGTCGATTTCGGTATTGACCTCATGCAAAGAAAGGGCGGTATTGCTGGCCATGAATTCAACCGCCTGCTGACGCGTCCAACCTTTGGCGTGGAGGCCGACATCTACTACCAGCCGACAGGCCCGCCACATTTCGTAGGTGTATCGACCAAAGCGTTCATAAGGCGTTTGATAAATCCCCATTTCTTCCCCCAAATACTCCGAATACAGTCCCCAACCTTCCCCATAAGCGGAGATATAATAGTCTTTCCGAAAATCTGGCAAGCCTTCCAATTCCGCTGCAAGCATGATCTGTAGATGATGACCAGGAACGGCTTCGTGTAACGTCAAAGCTGGCAAGGTGTATAAAGGACGACTAAGTAAGTGGTAGGTCACTCCGCTGAAGCCAGACTTTTCT
>JBCCCJ010000983.1:0-3170 GCA_039033615.1 Bacteroidota bacterium | reverse complement strand
CTTCCAAATCTCTGGCACCACGTAGTGCTCTTCGACCTCGAACACATTGGTATCCCGATGACCAAGATCCAGGACGACCAAAGGAGAGTCGACTCGGATGCCAGGGTAATGATCGACATAAAAGTTCAGGTACTCTTTTTCGACCTCTGCCAAGCTACTTTGGACGAATTGGTCTCTCAGCCGATCCGCCTGTTTCCCGATATAGGTCGTTTTGATAGACAACTTGCCGGAGCCTCGCATCATAGAATCTACTTTCAGCACTACTTCGATCCTGGTTTCACCTTGGGAAGGTTGGGGAAGGGCGGTCAGTTCGGTTTCGCCTGGCCGCAGAATCAATCCGTAGCCATAGTCGGGAAAATAGCGATGCACTATATTTCCTCCATGCCCGGAAATGGTGGGATCTACAAAATAGTTCCGGCCTTCCCATTCATACTGCACCACACAATGGTCAAATGCCACAGGACTAGGAAGTCGTTCTCTCAGGGATTGGTACGCGCCCGAATGAACCAACATTGGATATGCTTCAACCCCGATATCTTGCAAAAGACTCGCCAACAGAAAGGATTTGTCTTTACAATCTCCGTACCGACGGGCTAAGACCGCTTGAGGATCACTGGGTTGATAGCCTTGAATCCCGCCCTCAAAACCCAGATAGCGAATGTCGTCCTGGACAAAAGCGATGCGTTGCCGAATTCGCTCGGGAAGTGGTGCATCTGGACCAAGGGAAAATTCCTCAGAGGTCTTTTGAGCCAGTTGGTCCAGGCGATTGGGCTGAAAACGATACATCGGCAACGCCCATTGAACCACTTGATTCCAAGTATCATAACTGGAAATGTCCACTCTCGGGAAAGGATCGTACCAACTCGGGGTTTGTTCTTCCTCCAATAAGTACGGGAGGTCATGCAAATCCCACCTCCATTCGGTCAGTTTGCCTAGCTGTTTCTTGCTAGGAGTTGGTGCCTGCTCGCTCGATTTCAGGTAGAGCCTGGTGCCAGCATCAGCAAGCAAACGCGTATGTAGCCGCTCAACCGGAAAGGTATATTGAAACCAAAATCGCTGAAAGTACGCTCCTTGGAACAAAGGATTCTGCCCTTCGACGGTATAGGCATACTCTAAGACATCCCCCTTGCGCACATCCGAGAGGTTCATAAAAGCGGTCAATGCTCCATCATACAGATTGCGCTCCATGCTAGACTCTCGCTGTAAGAGTTGAAAGCGATGATCTGCCAACTTATCGATGACCGTCCCGTTTCGATGAATCCTCACCCGATGAAATACCAGCTCTTGGTAAGCGGGATCAAAATCTTTGGAGATGTCGGACAGGGTCTGAATGCCATCTGAATGGGTGATTTCGACCACCACTCGCGTAAAGCGGGCTTGTTTGGGCACATGCGTCTGGCGATCCACCAAGCGATAGTAAAATCCACCGCTTGCTTCTGGGGGAGGTGCCACTGAGTCCGACCAGGTCGACTCATAGACCCAAGTAGGCAGGGGCCGGATCTCCACCTGATTGGTTTGGGCAAAGAGAAGACAGACACAAAAGAGGGGAAGAATCGTTAGGAAATGCTTTCTCATAGACGAGCTACAATTGAGAAAGAAAGATACTGATTTATCCGCAGTTCTGTCTCCTCCTTTTTCCCAACAAACGGCCTCTCCTCAGCAACATATGCGGGAGAGGCGCGACAGGAGATTCCGATATGCATCCACGCAGAAGCCTTGTGCCAAGGCATTGCGAGGGGATCGCAGCGGATGAACTTAAGCAGGCGGATGCAAGACATCGAAATAATCCCAAATCAGCGAGTCTTTGGCGGTGAGCGTGTGGGTTGACATAGCGTTTTGGTTTGAGTTGATCCCTACTTCTGGTGAGGTGGTTTCGGGTGTCCACCGTTGATGTGATGACACAAAGGTGGGAGTCAACAAGTGCCCACAACAGGGCATCTCTGCGGGATTTTTCGCTTGGGGGAAAGCCCCCTATCTCGTAGGGGTTTCTACGCATTTCGATAAGGATTTTTACGGGAAACGGAGGACTAACACCTGGGTAAATTTCTGAATATGAACCTTTTATCCAAGACTACCCTCATCCATAATGATTCAAATTATCGGAACATTCCCTATATTGAGCTTTTCCCCCTTGGCGATCTTTTCACTTTTTACCTCAATTCCTTTTCACGCATGAAGCCGCTTTCATTCCTGGTGATTTTTGTTTCTGTTTTGCAGATGGATTTCTGCACCCCTCCAGAGCCGATTCCTCCTCCCTGTAATTGGGATCACAAGATCTCCTCCTATGAAGAACTCGCCGCCAAGCAAATGTGGACCGTTACCTGGGATAGCATCGCTAAGGTCAGTGAGGTTCCTGACAGTTTTTTATTGCCGAAGACCTACTTGACGGAACTGGAGAAAAAGTATTGTGGATTCCGGACTACCTATGCCCTGAGCAAGGCGGGTAACATGAGCGATTTTGGGTTCCTGCTAAGCCCATATGATCCGCCAAACATACAACCGTTAGAAGCGGAATCTTATGTCTTTGTGGACAAAAGCTCGACCCAAGTCAACAAGAAAAAAATTCCCATCCGAGTGCTTCCGAAGGATACCGCCAAAGCCTATGCCTTCAACTGGAAATTGTACAATGGGGTTTGTTTGGAAAATGATACCATCGGCAACAAAGATTGTAAACAGAAGACGCCTCCCGGCATGGTTGCGCCAGGTGGAGGGGTTCAAAGTATCAGTCAGATCGCTCCCTTGAGCCAGGTTTATTCTCTGGAGGACATCTTGGGCAAATTGGATTCAGCGGATATTCAATACGATGGACTGGTCTTTGTCTGTGGATTTATGCCCAATGGGGAAGCAGGGAAGGTCCCTGAATTTGATCCCATAGAACTATTGAACGACTCTACTTCCAGTTCCACCAAACTCGCTTTCCGCTTTGATTTCATCATTCGGGCGTTTCGCTTCGCTGATGGGGAAGGCCAGAAGATTCAAACCCTTCCCATCCCTGGTACCCAAAGTGGAAATACCAATGGCAATCTCAACCTGGACATCTCCTGTCCTTGCCCCAAGGAACCCGCTTGTTGTAATGGTTGTGCACCCTTCTGCTAAGTGATACTCAAAAAATAACTTGTACCTTTTCGCTAATTCTTTCGTCCCAGTTCTTCGTCAAAAAAAGCCTCCCT
>JBCCCJ010000982.1:0-3174 GCA_039033615.1 Bacteroidota bacterium | reverse complement strand
CTGTTAGGTCATTCGCCACAGGCGAAAGGAATCCGCGATGGACCCTTTTTCATTTTCCATTTCAGGGCGCTCTTGTCGAAGACTTTGATATCGTTCAGACCTAACAGCTTCTGCCAGCCCGTTCTTCCGGACAAAGCTGTTAGGTCATTCGCAGCCAGTCTTCGACCACTACCATCTGATAGGCCCATATTCGGGCCATTCTGACCTCTGACAAGGGAATGGTCTGACTTCTGACTTCTGTCTTCTCCCCTACTCTCTCCGCAACACCTCCAGCGGAGGGCGATTCAGGATGCCCCGACTGTTGAGCAAGCCGATGAGAACGGTGAGGGAAGTGATGAGCACCACGATCGCTACAATCGGCAATAAATTCGGCGTGAAGATCGCCTGGGAAGAAAAGATGGCCAGCCCCCAACTGCTCAGGAGCGCGAGTAACACCCCGGTCAGGGAGGCCAAAAAGCCTAGGAGAAAATATTCCAGCGCATTGATCCAGAGGACCTGACGGCGATTCGCGCCCAGGGTACGCAGCAGCACACTTTCCTGCACGCGCTGAAAGCGACTGATCAGCACCGAACCGGCCAATACGATCAAGCCTGTCAGGATGCTGAACAATGCCATGAAGCGCACCACAAAAGAGACCTTATTGAGGATATCTTCCAGGGTATTGAGGATCAAGCCCAGATCCACCACCGAGATGGTGGGGTACTTCCGCGCCAATTCCCGTTGGTATTCGGCAGAGGTTTGCTCGTCCCGGACCTTGGTGATGAGGACGTGGAACTGTGGGGCATTTTCTAGCACGCCTTTGGGAAATAGCACCAAGAAGTTGGTTTGCACCCGAGCCGCAAAATCTACTTTGCGGAAACTCCCGACCACCGTTTCGATGGGAACTCCCTGTACGTCAAAGACGATGTTATCTCCCAGTTCTACCTTCAGGTCTTCCCGCCCGTATTCTTCTTCCACCGAAATATAAATGGGATCTCCAGCCTGCTGCTCCGGGTACCATTCCCCCTCGACCAGGGTTTCTGTATCGATCAAACTATCTCGAAAAGTGACCCGGTACTCCCGATCCAAGGCCCATCGCCGAACTTGGCGAGTGGTATCAGCGATCCACTGGTCGCGGGTTTTTCCTTTCAGAGCTGCCAGTCGCATGGTAACGATAGGTACTTCTTGCAGAATCGGCAGATCATAGGACTCCGTGATCGCCCGCACGGCCTCCTTTTGGTTGCTCTGGATGTCAAACAAGACCATATTGGGCAGATTGCCCTTGTCGGTGATTTCCACCCGATCTAGCAAAAAGCCCTGCACAAAAAAGAGGGTACTCAACAAAGCCGTCCCCAGCCCAATCGACACCATCAGAATGAGGGTTTGATTGTTGGGGCGATAGAGGTTGGCGAGGGCTTGCCGCCAGAGGTAGTTCCAATTGCGGGGGAAGAAGCGCCGTACGGCCCAGATGATGAGGCGAGCCATGCCCGCCAGAATCAGAAAGGCCGCGGCCAATCCCCCAGTGAAACTCAACGCCTGGATCGGGCCATCCATTTGCCGGAAACTATACCCAAAGATGAACAACCCAATCAAGGCATAGACCACATAGCTCCACCCTTGAGCTCGCTGGGGTTGACTTTCAAAGGAGGCTCGAATCGCCATCAATGGCGACACCTCCCGCACCGTCAAGAGCGGTGGCAGCGCAAAGAGAATCGAAATGCCTGTTCCCACCAGGATTCCTTCCAACAAAGCCACTGGAGCAAAGCTGAATTCGGTATTGATGGGCAGAAAATCCGCCAAAACCTGCGGCAGGATCGTTTGGATGAAGGTACCCAACAGGCCACCGATGAGCGAGCCAATCAAACCCATGCCCCCGATTTGAATCAGGTAAATCAAACTCGCCTGCCAACCACTGGCCCCCAAGCAGCGCAGAACCGCCACCGTGGTGCGTTTTTCTTTGACATACACCCAAACAGCGCTGGCTACCCCTACGCAGCCCAACAGCAAGGCCACAAAGCCCACCAGATTGAGAAATTCCGTCAATTCAGAGAGAGAATTGCTGGTAGAGCGGCGGCGGCTGGCAACGGTCTCATAGCGGAGACGCATGCTCCGAATTCGGTCCCGGCGCTCACCGAGCCATTCGTCCCAGTCAGTATCGGTGGCGGAATCAAAATGATAATAGCGCACCCGATTGATTCGGCTACCTTTCTGATCCAAGCCAGCGGTCTGCATATACCGCAGCGGAATGTAGATCGGCGCCGCCACCGTAGCGGTGATGCCATTTTGCCCCGGTGCCCGTAGCAAGGCCCCCACAATTTCGAAGGTGAGGGTCCCCAATTTGATGGAATCGCCTACCTGTGCATCAAATTGCAACATGAGGGTAGAATCCACCAGAGCCTGTCGCTCGTTCTGAAATTGATCCACCGCCTCAGAAGGCGAGGTCAAAATGCGACCGTAGAAGGGAAAGTTCCCTTCCAAAGCTCGAACCTGCACCAAACGAGTGCCTCCACTTTTTGGGAAATACACCACCGAAGCGAAGTTGTTTTCGGAAGCGGTTTCCGCGAATTGGGACAAGGAATCCAGGAACTGACGGGCGGAATCGCTGAAGACTTGATTGCTGCGCAGTTGTAAGTCCGCTCCTAACAACCCCTGTGCCTGCCCATCAATGTCCCGCCGCACATTGTCATCAAAGCCATTGATCGCCACCAAGGCGGCTACTCCAGCGATGATAGAAGCCATGAACAACATCAGCCGCCCCCGCGACCGCCGAGAGTCGCGCCACGCCATTCGAAACAACCATCCAAATCCAGGAGTCATACAATGTAATTGGGGAACAGAGAAATCTAGCGTGAAGTGATATTTCGCAAGTCAGGGAATCCCGATGTTTAGGATCTCCCTTCATTTAGCAGGGAAATTTCGACTTTCCGAAGGGATAACGCAAATCTATTGTGATCCTTGAACTCTGTAGTTGATCAATCTACATACCCTCCTTCTGGCTTTAATAAGCCAAACTGGGTCAAGTGGTGAACGACATGTTTTTGGTGAAAGCGGAGCCAGCCTGCATAATTGAGGGGTCCAAAGGCCGGATGGTTGAAGGTTCGTTCAGGGTCTTCGGCAAAGGCTCGGTGAAAGCCTTCCATTGCCTGGGTCAATTTTGCGCGGGCCTGATCGAGGTGTTCATACCTCAACTTGGCT
>JBCCCJ010000981.1:0-3174 GCA_039033615.1 Bacteroidota bacterium | reverse complement strand
TGAAATTACTAGTTCTGCCCCTTTCAACGCCGAATTTGCGGCTAATGAAAACCTAGCTTCCTTATTCCAGATCGAAACCTTCCTGGGGCAAGGTGAAACGGCAGTTTTTCCCTTGATTGAGGTGTTAGAAGAACCACTGAGTGTCGATCATTTTTTCCTCTATTTGAACGAACGACCCACCGAGTTTCAGAATCATGTGTTTCAATTCCGACTCACCAGATCAAATGGCGCAATGATTTCCGTTTCTACGGAGGAAATCTTATGGGAATAGCGAGTACTCATCTAACGCAAAGCATTGACCAAACAAATTCATTAGGGGTTATCTTTGCAATTATTTAGATTGAGTCTAAATAATTGCAAAGAGAGCGTATGAATTCCCAACTAGCAAGCGGTCTTTCCCCGTCTGCACCCGCCCTGATTGTTCCTCATCTGGTCAATTGGAACTGCATTTCAGCAATTTTCCTATTGTGTACTTGGCTAGCAATTTTTTGGCCGATCTCCTTACTTGGCCAACAAGCATTTCCCCCTCCTGAAAAACCCCAGGTATTCTCCGCCACTCAAGTAGAGAAAGGAATCGTTGAACTCGATGGCTGGCTAGAAGAACCTCAGTGGTATAGCGCACAAATGGTCTCAGGCTTCACCCAGCGGGATCCCATTCAAGGGGCACCGGCCAGTTTTGATACCCAAGTGCGGGTGTTGTATGATCAAGAATTCCTGTACATCGGAGCGATTTGTGCGGATAGCCTAGCGGACCGCAATCAAGTACGGGTGCGAAATCTGCAACGGGATTTTCAAGCTTATGGCAATGATCGTTTTGGGGTGGCCATTGATGGGTTGGGAGATAAGCGAAATGCGGTAGGCTTTGAGGTAACGCCCTATGGGTCCCAACGAGAGTTGCAAGTAATTGATGGAGCAGAGTTCAATGGCAATGTCAACTGGGATGCGCTTTGGTTTGTGCGTACCCAGATCACGGATACCGCCTGGATTGTCGAAATGGCCATTCCCTGGAAGACGCTGCGTTATAAAGAGGAAAGTGAGGAGTTGCTGATCAGTTTCACTCGTAATATTCGCCGCAACAATGAGGTGACCGCTTGGCCGGCCTATCCAAGAGCCTTTTCTCACTTTCGCATGGCCTATGCCGCACTTCTCCAAGGCCTACAACTACCTCCCCCCGCCGCGAACTTTCAACTCAATCCCTACCTGCTTGCTAACACTGGCCGGATTCAGGAAGGTCAACAAGCCGAAGAGAGGAACCAAGGCCTCAAAGTCGGAGGCGAATTCAAATGGGCCATCACCCCCAATGCCGTATTGGATGGCACCATCAATACCGATTTTGCGCAAGCAGATGTCGATCAGCAGGTCCAGAACCTCACTCGCTTCTCGGTATTATTCCCTGAACGGAGGCAGTTCTTCCTGGAAAATGCCAACATCTTTCGGACCAGTACCGCGACCCTCATTCAGCCCTTCTTCAGTCGCCGAATTGGCTTGGATGACAATGGACGCCCCATTCCCCTAGACGGAGGGCTCCGCTTTACCAGCCAGACCAGCAAACAAACCTCCGGAGTGCTGACCATGCGCCAACGGGGAACGGCCAATAATCCGGGAGCGAATTTTGCTGTTGGGCGCTATGTCCACAACTTTTCTGGCCAGAGTCGTTTAGGGGGAATGGTCACCTACCGCCGGGATGATCCCTTTGAGCAAAACGGCCAGTTAACCCCCGCCCAAACCAATACCACAGCTACGGTCAACACCTTTTTCCGCCCTCGTCAGTCGCTTTCCTTCGAGGCGATGCTTTCTGCTTCCAATGATGCAGTAGTAGGTTCTGGTCTGGCAGCCCAGACCCGATTATGGCAAGAAAAGAACTGGGGCTTCCTCAGCTTGGGTGGGCAATTTGCCTCCCCCAATTATGTGCCCGGAGTGGGATTTTTGGCCTTCAGCGACTATTTGCTGGCCTATCCCTCGGCTGATTTTGACTTTCGACCTGGCTGGTTACCAAGCTTTGTGCGGAGCTTTGGGCCGGATGTGGGGCTTGATCTATTTTGGCGGGCTTCTGATCGATCTTTCCAACAAGGAATCCTCAACATCGCGCCGATTGATTTTGAATTCCAAACAGGGGGAGACTTCGAAATTCGAGTTCAGCATGAATGGCAGCAACTAGACCAGAGCTTTCGTCCCCTGGGCATCGAAATTGCACCTGGTTTCTATTCTTTCAGTCGGGTTGATGTTGGCATATCGAGTGATTTCTCCCGTAAGCTCGCTGGAGAAGTGCGCTACGAAGTGGGAGGATATTATGATGGCCAACTCAACCGTTTATTTGCGGAGGTACGCCTAGCACCGCTTCCTCACGTGGAGCTGACAGGAGAGTATCGATTCAACCAATTTCGGGGGGTAGGAATCGCTGAACAAGACGTTGATGCCCATTTGATTGCTGCGCGTGCCAGATTGGCGTTGACTCCGCGTATCCAATTGATCAGCTCGTACCAATGGAATAGTGCCAACCAAACCGACATCTGGAACATTCGCTTCGCTTGGGAATATCGTCCCTTGTCATTTCTTTACATCGTCTTCAACAGCAATCAGGTCAATGCCTTCCTGCCCGAAGATCGCTTTTCCGCAGAAGAACTCATTGGTAAGATTACGTTTCTGCGTCAATTTTGAGGGAAATACTCGCTATCTTTTCTTGCCAAACGACTGAAAACATGAAATTCCTCCCTCTTCTTTTATTGCCCTTTAGTTTGCTCAGCAGTGGTTGCTTGATTGGCGAGCGCATTCAGCGAGAAGAGTTGGTAGGGAGGTGGGGGAATGATGAATTTCCAGGACTAAAGCTCCGGGAAGATTCGACCTTTACTTACACCTGGCATGATGGATTGGGTACCAGAGAAACCAAAGGGACTTGGGCAGTTCAATCCAAACGCCTGATTCTCACCAGCGAGTATAGACGTGCTCCCCAAAATTCGCCTCCCTTTACCCTACTAGAACAGAAAGGGATACCTGGGGATTCCCTAACCATTCGGATCGTAGATCAAGATTCTGTGCTGATTTCTTACGGGACTTTTGTCTTACTTAAAGGGGATTCGATTACTCACGGGGCATTAGGAAATAGCCAAGGCCTTGCCAGACTACCTGCTTCAGATGCAACGACCTTGGAGATTCGTTGTCATGCTTGTGAGAGGG
>JBCCCJ010000980.1:0-3175 GCA_039033615.1 Bacteroidota bacterium | reverse complement strand
GTAGCAGTGGGAGGGGGTAGTGCTTTTTTCGACCTCATTAGAGGTCGCATCATATGGGTGCGACCTCTAACGAGGTCGGGTAATCCCCGAAAAGGAGGCTTTTCTACACCCCTGGGACCTCGCTGAGGTCCTTGCCTATGGCAAATGTACAGTTCTAAGAAATATCAAGAGGCTATTTTCGGACCTAGGTTAGAAGGGGTAATAATCTGCGAAATAGTAGGGGAGAGGATCTTCACTCCTCTTTGAGTTTTTCTAGCTGCCGAACCAGTTTCTTGGCTGCGGAGCTTTTGTTGTGCTGCAAAATCGTGCCTCCTTTTTTCAGGAAGACCTCTTCAAAAGCCTGAGCTGTTTCATCCCAGCGATACGCATACCAATTAAATCCTCCCATGTCATATCCTTGGATATCGCTTCTTTCGGATCGATTCCCTCTTGCTGCTTTAGGAATCAAGGCTGCCAATTTGAGGAGCTCCCTTTCCTCCACCAGTTTCCCTTGATCAAGGGTCATGCTGAGGTTGCTAGCCATTTGTTCTGCGGATAAATAGGGCAGCCCTCCTATGGTGTCGGTTGGTACAGCCCAGTTCTCCATCGGTTCGGTTTGAGAGAGTAAGGCTGCTCCGTTTATTTCGTACAGATGCCCATCAGTGCCAATGAGCCATTCCTGATGAGTGGCACCCCAGGCAAAATTCCTGTACACGTAACGAAATAAATAAGTGGGAGTATCGACCTTCGGGCTAGGCGTCGAGACGATTTCTGGCTGGCAAGCCGTGAGACCGACAAGCAGAACGATGAGGAGTGAGAGAGTTTGGTTCATGGTAGGGAAGGGAAGTCCCCGAAAGTACCGGAATACTTTCGGGGACATGAATCATAGCAAGGGAATCGCAGTTGCCTCCATCCACTCAATGAGGCTTTTGGCAGCGTTGGATTGATTGAGTTGGGTGCAGGCTCCGTCCTCTTTTAGGCGCACTGCTTCGAAATATTCAAAGCGTTCGTTCCAAACCAAGGCATAGAGCGTGGTAAGGGTTTCTTCCGGCCCCCGACAATCCTGGGAGGTCAATTCTCCTCCAATGGCAGAAGCGGCTAGTTCTTCTTTGGTAGAGAAAGTTGTCCAGTCCATGTCGGTTTCATCGACGGTTTCGCAGAGATTGAAATTGACCGTAAGGGCTTCCAGGCTGTAATAAGCGCCTACATTTGGGTTGAAGGCGAGCTCCTGCCAACTGTCTTCCAGGTCGTTCTCAGCAGATACAAATTTCCGGACTTCCTCTGTGGGAGAAATGAGGATAGCCGTATGGGCATCTGGTTCCAGCTCAGAGGTGAATTCCGCCAGAAAGTAGACTTGCGCTTCTCCCTCAGCAGGATCAGGCAAGGCTTCGGGGCTAGGCAATTGAAATTGATCACAACTGCTAAACAGGATGGCTAAGGTAGCGAGGGATACTAACACAAATCGTTTCATAGAGATCAATGGTTGAGGTACAACATAGACGAATCATTCCACCGGAACGCTGGAGAAATGACCCCGGTTGAGAAAAGAGGGTTGCCTTTGTAGGCTAGACATTTTGCATGAAGGGAAGTACCTTTGCTATCAAAACAAGTCTTCTTATGAAACGAATTTTGTGGTTCGCAGCGGTTCTTGCGCTTGGTTGGATGATGGCCTGTGGGGGGGCAGAGGAGAGCCGGGAAGAAGCCGCTTCCACCGCTCCGGGGAAATCCCAGGCGGAAATTGACGAGGAAATCATTCAGCAATTTTTGGATGATGAGGCCATTCAAGCCCAATCCACCGAGAGTGGCCTGTACTATACCATCCTGGAGCCAGGGGGAGCGGAAAAGCCTACGCCCTCTGCCTTGGTTACGGTGAACTATCAAGGGACTACGTTGGAAGGGAAATCCTTTGATGGCACTGAAGAGGGAAAGTCCATCCGCTTTCCTTTGGCTCAACTGATACCTGGCTGGCAGCAAGGCATTCCCCTGATCGGTCGTGGAGGAAAAATCAAACTCTATGTCCCATCCGGGATGGCCTATGGTGCGAGGCAATTAGGACCAGATATCGCTCCCAATAGTGTGCTGGTCTTCGACATCGAATTGGTAGACTTCGAGTGAGTAAACGCTAGGAAGGAAAGCCTCACATGGCCTCAAAGCCCAAAAAGGTATTGGTGCTCCGCTTCAGTTCGATCGGAGACATCGTATTGACCAGTCCGGTATTGCGTTCTTTGAAGCAGCAACGACCGGATTGGGAACTGCATTATTTCACCAAGCCAGCCTATCTACCTCTGCTGCAACACAATCCACACTTGGATCACATTCATCTCCTGGAAGCGCCTCTAGGCCCTCAGTTGAAGCGGTTGAAACAAGTGGGCTTTGATTTCATCCTGGATCTACATCACAACCTCCGTACCTGGCGGATCAAACAAGCGCTGCGGGTGCCATCCGCTTCCTTTCCCAAGGAAAATTGGCGAAAGTATTGGATGGTTCGCCGGAAGCAACCGGAGCCAGGATTGCCCCATATCGTACAGCGATATGGCAGGACCCTCCAAAAGCTAGGGGTAGAGCTAGATGCGGAAGGCTTGGAAGTTTTTCTGCCGCCTGCGTTGCCTACCTGGGCGGACGAGCAATTGAATCAGCACTTCGCTTCTGGCCATCGTTCTCAGATCTTGGCCGTAGCCCTCGGCGCTCAATATCAAACCAAACGCTGGCCACCAGGGCATTTCACCGAATTATTGAACCGATTGAATCGACCGGTGCTACTGCTTGGTGGACCGGATGCCAGGGCAGATGCAGACCAAGTATTGGCGCAATTGCGCGTGCCGCATTGGGACGCGGTGGCTCAGCAAGGGTTATTGGAATCAGCAGCCTTGATGAAGGCTTGTTCCGCCGTGTTGACGCACGACTCTGGGTTCATGCACATTGCCGCTGCTTTTCGGATGTCGGTCTTTTCCTTGTGGGGCAGCACAATACCTGAGTTTGGCATGACCCGCTACCAAACGCCTCATTTGATTTTGGAGAACAAAGAGGTAGGCTGTCGACCCTGTTCCAAAATTGGCTTTCATGACTGTCCGAGGGGACACTTTGCCTGCATGACCCAGCTTACCCCAACAGAGGTGGAGACCCAGATTCGACAGTTTGAGCAGGACACAACAAAAACTGACTCCTGATAGAGCCAGTTCCCGCAAAAAATCTGTTG
>JBCCCJ010000979.1:0-3175 GCA_039033615.1 Bacteroidota bacterium | reverse complement strand
GATGACCTCTGGAAGGACTACCTTGATGTGATGGGCAGGCAGGAGTTCGCTACCGCCAAACTCATCGGGGCGAGCTTGATTGAGCACTGTGTGCGCTGCTGGTTTGGCAAGCATCAGCACTACACCGCCAAGCACAAACGCCTCCTACAAACGCTGCGGCTAGTAGATGCTGGTTTCGCGCAAGCCGTGGCACAGGCCCTGCTCGAAAATGGAGCCGAGGACCTGGCTGCCATGCAGCAGCTAGTCGAGGCTATTGAAGCTTTGCTCGGCGGCAAACGCCCCGAAGAATGGGTGATGCGAGGGCCGCTGCAATTGTAGGGGAACATCCCCTCACCAATTGAGCGTATCATCTACGCCCGCTTCACGGGATTGTCTACTTGCCGGGATCGACGGATGATCAAGCCACCCATGATGACCAGCACCAGCAAAGAAAGCACACCTCCCAGCCATTTATTTCGATTGGGGAGGTCCAGCGCTCGTTCTTGCCCGCTCAATTGAAAGGCCGCCCAGAAATAGGGTGGTTCATTGGCCTCGATTTGCTTCAATTTGGCGAGACGCAAGGCTTCGTCTTTGGGGAGACCAGCTTTGAGATGATGATAAAAGGTCTGCATCAAGTGCTGGGTATTCTGATCGCTGACCGACCATAAACTGGTCAAGACACTGTTGGCCCCCGAGGTCAGGAAGGCGCGACTGAGGCTGTTGACCCCTTCTCCCTGCCAAATTTCCCCCAATCCCGTTTCGCAAGCACTCAGGACGACGAGTTCGGCAGACAAGCGATGACTGGATAGTTCGGAGAGATAAAGGAGCGCATCTTCTGGTTCTCCTGTGGTGGGCGAAAAGGCCAAAAAGGAGAAGCGACTGTCGGTGGCTTCGAGCCATCCGTGTCCAGCAAAGTGAATCAAGGGATATCGGGCTACTTCCTGCAAAAAATGGGACTTGGTGGCTTGCTCCCCCTTCAATTTGTTTCCGCCAATCAACAAATGGAGCTGATCCACTTCCTCCTCCGCGAATGGTAAGGCAAGAAAGGCAAAGGAATCCTGGACGTGATTGGGCAAGGGGAAGACCTGATCATTGGGATAGGTAGGCGCCACGCTGAGGAGATCGGGCCACCCGTGGTAATTTGGAACCCGCTGTTGACTGCTCTGCCACCAATGAGCGGAAGGCGCGATGCTGAGGCTATGCTTGGCCAGCACGTAGGGAAAATGCGCAAAATACGTGTCCAGAGGTACGGGCTCGGTCAACAGGGCTTCAAAGGGAAGCAAGTTGAGCGCCCCGTCCGGGAGCAGAATCAGACGCTCGGGAAGGGAAGCAGCTAGGCTACCTAAGAGCTTCTGGTACAGCTGATGCCCCAACTGCGCATAGGTGCTTTTCCATTCCGCTAGACTGATTTGGCGTTGGGGTTGTAGAAAGTAGTCAGTCAGGCTTGCCTGAAACTGGTGAATCTCTTGCTCGATCCCCGGCAAAGATTTTCGCTCAAACATCAGGGCGTCGGGGAGCAACAATAGCTCGAATAGGACCGAATCTTGCAAATGAACATTCAGCATGCCTTGGTCCTGGTCCAAACGGGCTTGAATGGATTGGCTACGCAATTCAGTTGGAGATTGGAGAGCCAAGGTGGGAATTTGCTGTCGAAGTAGGGTGTGGATCTTGGCCCGCGCTTGAATGAGGCTGTCTTTTTGGGTTTCTAGCTTCAACCATTCCGGTTTTCCCACAGCCATTTGGGACTGAAACTGTTGCTCCTCCAAGGACTGAATCTGCCATTGAAGCGGGCGAAGGGTTCCCAGTAGGGTATCTACTGCTGGGGGAAAAGCCTGGGCCATCTGCCATTTGGCAAAGAGTTGCAGGGCTTTGCCTTGTTCCATGAATGCAAAAGCCGCTTCCCCAAAATAGGCATCAACCCCTTGGGTGTACCCCCACCAACACGCCTCCATCGCTTCACTGATCACCTCATGTCCGACTTCTTGCAGGCTCAATTGATCGGCCTCATACGCATAAGTATTCAGCAAATAGCGGTGCATATCCAGCGCTTTCTGGTACTGGCCCAACGCATGTCGTAGCTCGGTGGTGTCGCTGGTGAGTTGGGCCTTGGTAAACAGAATCCCACCGAGTTGGCGGTAGGTTTGCAAGCATACATTTTCTACATACCAATCTTCTTCCGCTGGCCCATCGGTTGCATTTTCTGGTCGATAGCTTGGGAAAATGGCTTGGAAAGCAGCCTGACAATGCCAGAGCGCAGATTCCCACGCTCCTTGCTGGTGGGCAACTTCGGCTTGCAGTAAGCAGATTTTGCCTAGGCGTCGGTGTCCTTGGGGATACAATTCCCTTGCAAGCTCATAGGCTTGTTGAGCTTGTTGTTGGGCTGCTGCCAAATTGCCTGCTTGCAGAGAGATATCCCCCCTGATGCTTATAACGCCCAATTCGGTTGTCGGGTCTTCGATCTGTTGACTGAGGGAGATGGCTTCCTGGATCTGGCGATCAGCTGCTGCCAACCGATTTTCCGAAGCAAATAACAGGGCTTCATTGCTCAAGGCTTGGACTTGGCGAAGCGCAGGCACCTCAGGGGCAGCTAACAAAGTCTGGTACGCGGCATGGGCATCTTCCAGTCGATGCTCCATACTCGCGACCGTGGCCAAGTCCAGGATGACCGCACTCCAGCGGACGGCTTGCTCGGGAGGGAGCAGTTGTTTGGCTTCCTCTAACAAGCGTCTGGCCTCTGGATAGCGCCCTTGCCGCACGTAGATGTTGGCCAGCGGTTTGGCGGCGAAGTAGGCCATGCTGCCATTCATGCTGCCTGCCGTTCGGTGGTAGGTCAGTACCTGCTCATAGGCCCCTGCTGCGCGGGTAAATTGGCCGATTTCATTGAGGAAAAATCCGTGTTGCAAATGCAGGCGGGCCTGATCTTTTTCAGGCAACCAAGCCGCCTCCTGCCAGGCCGAATCCAAGACGTTGACTGCTGCCCAGGCTTCTGCTGCGCTGGAAAGGTGGGTAGCCAAGCGCACCCGACTGCTTACCCAGCGCCGGGAATTGTGTTCTTTTCGATAGGCCTCACTGGCCCAACCACATAGTTTGCGGGCTTCTTCCAGCGAACGAGCCGCTTTGCATTGTTCGTACCACTCATCGCCAGGAGTCAGGGGTTGAGCCAGGGCGGAGCAGGTACAACTGAGGAGAAAAAAAG
>JBCCCJ010000978.1:0-3181 GCA_039033615.1 Bacteroidota bacterium | reverse complement strand
TACCATCCTACAGGTTGGCCCCTAGTGCCTCGAACAAACTTTGGTAATCCACCTTGTCCTCCTTCCCCATTCTGACCATGATCAGGTCCTTCTCAGGGTCTACATAAATGTATTGCCCCAAAATCCCAATGGCCAGGAATCCCGGACCACATTCCCGATAGGCATATTCACCCTCATAGGGGTAAATCTGACTCCCAGCTGGGGCATCCGCGACGGCGGAAAGAGAATCAGATCGACTCTCCCAGCGAGTGGTGCTGTACCATTGGTATTGGTAGCAGCCATTTTCATAATTGGGGCGAATGCTGCGGGCGATCCAGGCAGAATCCAGGACCTGTTTCCCCTCCCAACGGCCCTGATGTAGGTATAGGCGCCCAAACTTTGCAAAATCCCGGGCCTGCGCATTCAGACAGCAAAACGCTTTGGTGGTGCTATCTGCACGGCTGGAAGCGCTCCAACTGGCCGGAAACTCCATCCCAAGCGGTCTCCAGATCTTAGCTTCCAAATACTCAGGCAGGAGCCTGCCTGTGGCACGCTCTACCGCCATAGCCAACAGTTGGGTATTGATACTCTGATATTCTCTGCTGGCGTTTGGCTCCTCCTCAAAGACGCTCTGCATCAGGGTATATTTTTCCAACTGACGGCCATAGTAAAATTTCGCGATCGGGGCAAAAGGGTTAATGTAGCTGTTTTCGTTGAACTTCAGGCCGCTGCGCATGTCGAGGAGATGAGCAATGGTCAAGCGAGCGAAGCGAGGATCACGCTCCTTCAGTTCCGGTAAATAGCGGGTAATGGGATCATTGACCGAGGCAATGTGGCCTTCTTGAACCGCTACCCCCACCAAGGCAGACACAAAAGATTTGGCTACCGAAAAAGAAGGAATAGGCGGCTCCGCTGCTTCATATCCCCGATAATAGGATTCGAAGAGGATGGTATCCCGGCGAATGACCAGAAAGGCCAACGACTTACCTACCGCCTCTCCCAGATAGCCTGTCAGCGGGTACTGCTTCCCTTTCACGGTGATCTGAGCGGCTCCCATCTTTTGCTGAATGCTGTCTGGGGCATAGCTGAATTGAAAGGGAGTTTTGCTCGCCTGAATGGGGTGGGCGGGAAATTTTTGGTAATCATTGGTACCAGCGAGATTCCAGATCGCGAAACGGCCTATATGGCAGCCGGAAAGGCATAAAAGGCAAAAGCTGATGACTAGCGTGACGAGAAAACGCATATGGCAGAAAGATTGAAGTACCACGGTAACAAAAAAGGGAAGCCGCTCTGTTCCCCAACCGCCGTTAGCATCAAAAAATCAATCTGCCAATCTATTGATTTGGCATGGAAGAGTGCCCAATGACTGGTTCGAGTAAAATGCCTATTTTTGATTCATGAATCAAAAGTTCCCCATTGGCATCCAGAGTTTTGAGAAATTGCGAGAAGGAGACTTCCTTTACGTGGATAAAACAAAGGACATCTACCGACTCGCTACTCAGGGGAATTATTATTTTCTTTCTCGTCCCCGTCGTTTTGGCAAGTCTCTCTTGCTCTCTACGGTGAAAGCATTGTTTCAAGGAAAGCGCCCCCTGTTCAGCGGTCTCTGGATTGAGGATCAATGGAATTGGGAGCAAGAGCATCCGGTGGTGCATATTGGATTCAGCAGCATTGGGTATAAAACGATGGGCTTAAAAGCAGCACTGGAAACGGCCTTGGATGCCGCCGCCGAGGAGGCTGGGATACAATTGTTGGCAACTCACCATGATCAAAAGTTCAAGGAGTTGATCCAGCGATTATCTGAAAGGGGCCGGGTAGTGCTGTTGATCGACGAATATGACAAACCCATCATCGACTACCTGGATGATTTCCCCCAAGCCAGAGAGCATCAACAGATCCTGAAGTCTTTTTATTCCATCATCAAAGATTCAGATGAGTACATCCGGTTTTTGCTCATCACCGGAGTCTCCAAGTTCAGCAAAGTCAGCATTTTCTCCGAACTCAACAATCTGTCTGACATCACCATTGATCGACGATTTGCCAGTCTGACCGGAATCACCCAGTCGGAATTGGAGCACTATTTTGCGCCATACATGGAGGAAAGCGGGCACATTCTCCAGCTAGGGCAAGAAGACCTCCTCGCCAACATCAAGGAATGGTACAACGGGTACAGCTGGGATGGGGCGACGTTTGTCTACAATCCTTTTTCGGTCTTGAATTTTTTCCAGAAAAGTGACTTCCAGAATTTTTGGTTCTCAACCGGTACCCCCACCTTTCTGATTCAGCAAATGACTTCGCGGGATTTCTATCAGGTAGGAGAGTCTGAGGTTGGACAAGTCGCCTTTGAAAGCTTCGATATCGAGAACATTGATTTGTATTCTCTGCTCTTTCAGACTGGATACCTGACCATCAAATCAAGGGAGCCATTTGGGCTCTATGTGCTGGACTATCCCAATCGAGAGGTCAAGGATTCTATGCTCCAGTATTTGGTGGCGGGCTTCAACCATGGCTCCTATACCCAGACCACTCCCATTGTCCTACACCTCCGAAAGGCCTTTTTGAACAACGAGCTAGATCAGGTCATCCGCATCATCAACGGGCTTTTCAAATCCATTCCCTCCCACCTCTTTCTCAAAGACAAGGAAGCCTATTATCATTCGGTAGTCTATCTGGTATTCCAATATCTGGGTCAGTTCATGGAGGCAGAGGTGAATACCTCCGATGGGCGGATCGATGCGGTGGTCGAGACCGATACGCATATTTATGTGATTGAATTCAAGCTAGACGAGAGTGCCGAGGTGGCCCTGGCCCAAATCAAACAAAAAGGATATACCGAAAAATATCACCCTTCCGATAAGACCATTCTGGCCTGGGGCATCAATTTTTCGAGTGAATCTAAGTGCGTGGAGGAGTGGAAAGTGGAGGAAAGCTGACCCTCGTTACCTTCCCTTTTGTTCCATATACCACACCCGGATGAACTGGTGCCAAGCCTGGGGATAACCTCCGGTGTGTGCGATCAGCTCCGGATCTTCCGAGCCTTCTTCTTTGTCAACGTGAATAGAAGGCAGGACGACTGTCTCTACATTGACCAGATCAATGTTGGATTGATTCACCAGCCAGGTGTTGGCCGCCCGGAGGACATCTACGAGAGATTGGTATTCATTTCTGCTGGCTCGGGTCCAGCTATGTTTGGCTTTGACTT
>JBCCCJ010000977.1:0-3181 GCA_039033615.1 Bacteroidota bacterium | reverse complement strand
TCTGGAAAGATATTTGGATTATCACTGACACTCAGAAATTCCCGTTCAAAAACGGTTCTGGCATAGGCGAATACGTCTTTCGAAGCGCCATGAACCTGGGGAATACAGCGGAAGGAATAGGGATCCTGGACATGGGTTTTGGTCCGTTGGGTGATCTCCGAATCGGTCAGCCAATGTCGAATGTTGGCGGCGGTCTCTACCTGCCCTGTATGTGCGCGAATCCGATGAATGAGCGGATGAAAAGGTTCCAGTAAGCCATCGAATCCATCAAAACTGAGGGCGGCAATGATATCTGCCAAATGGGCAAGGTGAACGGCCCAAAAGTAGATGTGAATTCCGTGCGCCAACATGAATTGCGTCCCATTTAGCAGGGCCAAGCCTTCTTTGGCTTGCAATTCGATGGGCTCCCACCCCATTTGCTGGAGCATCTGAGCAGCAGGGATTCGCTTTCCTTTCATCCAGACTTCCCCTTCCCCAATCAACGGCAGCGCCAAATGTGCCAAAGGGGCCAAATCTCCACTCGCTCCCAAAGAACCTTGCTGGTACACCACTGGGAGAATGTCATGATTCCAGAAATCCAGCAATCGTTGCACGGTGACCAATTGCACCCCAGAATGTCCAAAGACCAGAGATTGGGCTTTGAGGAGGAGCATGAGGCGAACGATCTCCGGCTGCACTTCGCTCCCTAATCCGCAGGCATGGGAGCGGATCAGATTGAGTTGCAGTTGTTGCAGATCTTCAGGAGCAATGATTTTGTCGCACAGAAAACCAAAACCAGTATTGATCCCATACATGATGTCTGTCCCCTTGGCCAAACGGTCCTCTAGGTAGGTGCGGCAGCGTTGGATTCGGTGATGGTCTTTCTCGGATAATTGAAGGGGGTTCGAAGCATCTGGCTGCAAATGGGCCAGTTGATCGAAACTGAGGTCAGAAAGCTGCATGCGGCGTCCTTTTTTGTTCTTCTAACTCGCAATATACAGTCAGAATTCGTTGTTTCGGCCAACTTTTTGCTAGATAATTATCCCAAGATGGAAGGAAATTAAGCAAGAAGCGCTTTTTCCGTAACTTGTGACCATCCAATTTTCACCCTTATGATGATTTCATTGAAAAACACATTCACAACCCTCGGACTCGTATTGGGTCTGATCTTCGCTAGCTCCACCGCTTTTGCTCAGGTGGAAACCGTAAGCGGCCCTACCCGCGATGGCAAAGCCATGAAAATCACCAAAGACATTCCCATTCGTAAAAACCCGGTAGTCAAAGGAGACGGGCAGCCGACTTATTTGTACGTCGTTCAGTTGGCGCGCTTTGTGGACATGGATTATATCCCTGCGGAGTTTCCCAAAGGAACGTTTCTGTGGATCAGCCCGGACAACAATGAGGAAACCCTGCTACTCAGCGGCTTTTTCTCCACCTACGAAGAAGCTACCGCCGACGTCAAGAATTGGACAGGAAATCCAGCCTTCAAGGGGTGTTTCGCCCGCAAGCTACCATTCCTGGTTCGCTACGACTAGGAGAGGGAGTAGAGGGTTCAGGGTTCAAGGAGCAGGGTTCAAAAACGACTTTCGAATTTCCCGATTTGCTAGTTCTCCAGTTTCCTAGTTTCCTAGTTTCCTAGTTTCCTAGTTTCAGTTTCGACAGAATTTCATCAAACGGGAGGGCGACTTGCTCTCCCGTTTGCATGTTTTTGAGCTGGTACACTCCGCTTTCTACTTCCTGGGCACCAATGAGGAGCAGATAAGGAATCCCTTTGTTGTTGGCATAGGAAAACTGCTTCCTCATCTTGCTGGTATCTGGATACAACTCGGCGGCAACTCCTGCCTTGCGTAAGGCAGCGAGGGCTTGCAAGCTAGGCGTGATCGTATCCCCACCGAAATTGGCGAGCATGACTTTGGTGGTGGTATGTTGCGCTTCTTCAAAGAGGCCCAATTCAGCCATTGCGTCATAGATGCGATCTGCGCCAAAAGAAATCCCCACGCCCGGCATGTCTTTCAGTCCAAACACTCCGGTCAAATCAGAGTAGCGACCTCCTCCACAGATGCTCCCAATGGAAACATCGTGGGCTTTTACCTCAAAAATGGTCCCGGTATAATAATCGAGGCCTCGGGCCAGTGGCAAATCCAGAGTTACCGTGGCTCGATTGAGCTCAAATTGATTGAGGTAGCGGAAGACTTCTCGGATTTCTCTCACGCCTTCAAGTCCTTCTAGAGAGTTCTCGAACGCTTTTTCCAGAAAGTCCAGCTTCTCTTCATTGGTCCCTTCAAAACGAATCAGTTCAAACAGACGATCTGCCTCTGGATCACCAATGCCCCTTTTTGCCAGGTCTTTCCGAACGCCTTCCTCGCCAATTTTATCGAGTTTGTCAATGGCGGTGCAAATGTCGGTAAGTTTGTCTGGCTGTCCAGCGATTTCGGCGTAGCCTCCTAAGATCTTTCGGTTGTTGAGCAAAACCGAGAAGCCCGGCAGGCCTAAATTGCTCAACACTTCGTCGAACATGCAGATGTATTCTGCTTCAAATAGCAGCGAATCTGAGCCCACGACATCGGCATCACACTGATAAAATTCCCGGTACCGTCCCTTTCCAGGCCGATCGCCCCGCCATACGGGTTGAATTTGGTAGCGCTTGAAAGGGAAATTCAACTCATTGCGGTTCATCACCACAAATCGAGCGAAAGGCACCGTCAAATCATAGCGTAAGGCCCGATCACAGATCTGAAAGCTCAGTTTTTGAGAATCATCCAAATCCTTCGCTTTTCTCAAGAAATCTCCGTTGTTGAGAATTTTGAAAATCAACTTATCGCCTTCTTCGCCATACTTTCCGGTCAGCACCGACAGCTTTTCCATGGCTGGCGTTTCAATGGGCGCATACCCGTATTTGCGAAATACCTGACGGATGGTGTCAAAAATCCGTTCACGTCGAATCATGACTTCGGGCAGGAAGTCTCTAGTACCTTGAGGAATGGAGGGTTTTTGAGCCATAATGAAAGGCAAATTCAAGTCAATTTCTGGCGCACAAAGATACGAGGAATTTTGAAAGGTAGGGGAATGGGGGGATCGCCAAGGTATTCGTCAGATGGCACCAGAAAAAGCATATCCCAGTACATGGCAGTCGCGATGCGCCTTCTTTTTTCTGTAAGGCATCTGTTTCTACCAAGCTGCGAATCGCTCTGCGCTTCGTTTT
>JBCCCJ010000976.1:0-3186 GCA_039033615.1 Bacteroidota bacterium | reverse complement strand
TCCAAATGTTGGTAATAGGTGGGTTCATGGGTGATGATCAGGTTGGCTCCGATAGCTATGGTTTGCTGAATCACGGGCACGGTGGCTAGAAAAGTCGTGACAATGCCTCGGAGTCTCTGCTCTCCGGAACTGGATTTGATGGTATCCACCGAATTGGCTCTCCGCTCACCAGGAATCCGGGCCATGATGGCATCAATGGCTTCCTGGATCGTCATGGAAACCGTAGGCGGATTTAGGAATGCGGGAGCTTGAGCAGGGAGTTCCAAAGGCAAGAAATTGGCACCCAATAAGCCCATTCCAGTAGTTTGGAGAAATGTCCGACGGGAAGAAGAGGATTTCATAGAGAGTGGTAGAAAGGCTAGAAGTTTTGTAGGTTGATTGACCCAATGAATATACCCAACTTCTGAAACAATGAATGCCATTCGCTTGCTCCTTCCCTTCTCCCTGATGTTATTGCTTGCCTGCCAAGCATCAACTCCGGTCTCGGAAGCGCCCCCCAACATCATTTATATCCTGGCGGATGATTTGGGCTACCAGGAATTGGGAAGTTATGGCCAGGAAAAGATTCAAACCCCGCATTTGGATCAATTGGCAGCGGAAGGCATGCGCTTTACCCGGCACTATTCCGGGAATGCAGTCTGTGCGCCTTCCCGTTGTGTCTTGCTGACTGGCTTGCATACCGGCCATAGCTACGTTCGCAGCAATTATGAGATGGGGGGATTTTTGGATGAAGAAGAAGGGGGCCAATTGCCGCTGCCTCCCAACACCCCTACCCTCGCCTGCATGTTGCAAGCGCAAGGCTACGCCACCGGAGCCATTGGCAAATGGGGGCTGGGAGGTCCAGGCTCTACTGGCCTCCCTACTCGGCAGGGTTTTGACGAGTTTTATGGCTACCTCTGTCAAAAACAGGCCCATAACTATTATCCCACTCACCTGTGGCGCAACGAAAGTTGGGACAGCCTGCCCAATGAATATGTCTATCCCCACCAATCCTTGCCCGAAACCGCAGACCCGAATGACCCGGCTAGCTATACCCAATTTCGGGGTCAGGTCCATGCCCAAGATGCCATGGCGGAAGAAGCCCTTTCTTTTGTGAAACGGCACGCGGAGGAACCATTTTTCTTATACCTCCCTTTTCCCATTCCCCACCTGGCTCTACAAGCACCAGAAGCAGCCTTGGAACCCTACCGGGGACAATTCCCAGATACGCCTTATGTCGGCAACAAAAACTACCTCCCGAACCAATATCCCTTGTCCACGTATGCAGCGATGATCACCCGGATGGATCAGCAAATCGGAGACCTGCTTCACCTGCTGGATTCGCTGGAATTAGCCGAGAACACCATCGTGATGTTCAGCAGCGACAACGGCACCACCTTTGACATTGGGGGAGTGAACCGCTTTTTCTTTGAAAGTCTGGGCGAATTGCGCGGCCACAAAGGCAATCTGTATGAAGGAGGAATTCGGGTTCCCTTTATCGCCCGTTGGCCGGGGCATATTCCTGTAGGCAGCACCTCAGCTTTGCCCTCAGCTTTTTGGGATATCTGGCCGACCTTGGCCGAGATCACCAGTGGCACAACTCCCCCTGATCTCGATGGGATTTCTTTGTTGCCAACGCTCTTGGGAGAACAGGAAGAGGTACCGCCACGCAGTCTGTACTGGGAATATCCTGCACGAGGTGGGACCATTGCTATACAGGAGGAAGATTGGAAGCTGCTGCAATTTGATACCAAGGAGCAAATCAATGGCCGGGTAGAACTCTATCATTTAGGAGAAGATCCAGGAGAAACCATAGATCTTTCAGCCAAACATCCCGAAATGGTGGGAAAACTGCTGAAGCAAATTCAGGCACTCCACAAGCCTTCAGAGCATTTTCCTTTGGCTATGGATGTAGGTAAAAAATGAGCCATACGCCTACCTTTTCACGAAGCGATAGCCTCCATCTTCTGCGCCCCAGACTTGGGTTCCAGTGGAGTCAAAGCCCTGATCCCAAGACACGATCTCTCCAGGAAAAACCGTTACCGAAGAAGTGGCATAAGCAGCCCCCCTCAGCGTACTCCCACACGTATTGGGGTAGGTACTTCCCGCGTAACTGCCGTCTTCCTGAGGGATCAGATATACGGCACAGCCTTCTCGCAAGATCAAGTCTTCTGGGGAAAGGCTGTCAAACACAGCGGGAGTTTGCCAGGCTCCGATGACGCTCTCTGGATCAGGAAGGGTAAAAACCGCACTGCTTAGGGTATCTCCCTCGCCTTGGCTCAACTGATAGACTCGTTGACGATAGGGTGCCTCCTGCCGAGCAGCAAGCGCTTGCTCCACATACATCCAATGCTCGCCTGCTCTTTCCTCCCAGATGGGCACCATGTGCAAGCTGATGTTGAAATAGTTGGTGTCAGCTTCGGCCTGTTCATGGCTATCGAAGGAGCCGCTCATGAAGAAGGCAAGTGCTTGGAGATGATCTACCTTCTCTTCTGGGGTATCCTTGGAGGAACTCGTTGATTGACAAGCGAACAGGAAGAGGAGGGGAAGCAGGAAAAGAAACCGAGTGGCCATTTTTCCTAGCAATAAGGGAGGAATTTTTCAAAGCTCCAAATGTATCAAAACAAGGAGACCCTGGGTAGGAGCCTCCCTGACAATTGCATTGGATAGCAGGTTTCTTGTTGTATTTTTCGATTTAGGGTATATCACAAAGCAAAGAAATCCCAGACAAGAAACAGTTAATGCCTGACCAAAAACCCAACCTGTGTAAGGCATGGGGTCGATTATAACAAAATAGAAAAGGTAGCACCTTCTCCCACCTTGGAGCGAACGGATAGCCGGCCCCGGTGCGCTTGTACAATTTGCTGAGACAAACTCAGTCCAATGCCAGATCCTTGGGCTTTGGTGGTAAAAAACGGGACAAAAATCTCTTCTTGTTGAGCCTCCGAGATCCCCGGCCCGTTGTCCGAGACTTCCATAACAAGGCCTTTTTCGGATAGAAAAATTCGTAAGATTAGCTGACCATCTGCTTGTTCCTGCATAGCCTGACACGCATTTTGGATCAAATTGATCATCACTTGCGCCATCAACTTGGGGTCCATTCTGGTTGATAGTTCTGCTTCCGGCCAGTCAATGCTCGCAGCAATCTGCATCTCTTCCCATTTGGGACGCATCAAGGTCAGAATATCCTGCAACCATGGTTTCAAC
>JBCCCJ010000975.1:0-3189 GCA_039033615.1 Bacteroidota bacterium | reverse complement strand
CCTCGGACTTCGCGGCCAACCCTCCGTTATGGTGAGGGCTTTGCCTAAAAAGATGGAGGGAGAATCCTCCTTGGCAAACTTGTGTATAAATATCAACTTTCAAAAACCTGCGAGGTCTGGCTACACCAGCATCCAGCGAATGTGAAAGAGGATCTTCTCTTCGGTCTCTCGCTTCATCCGGGCTTCGATTTCCTCGATCATTTGGTCGCGCTGGTCTTCGATTTCTTCTTCTACCGAAAAAATTTCCTGGCGTTGCTTGCGCTGTTTCTTCTGTAGGTCCCGCAATTTTTTCTGTATACCCAAGAGAGCTGAGGGATCCTTTTCCTGGCGGGACTGCCGATTGAGTTCTTTGATTTGCTTTTTGGTGTCTTTCAGTTCTTGCTCGGCAGCGAGCACCCGATCGTCGGCCCATTTGTTGAGCTTGGTGGTTTCATGGAGGAAGTATTCCTGGTCCTTGGCAGCCAATTGCTGGAGCTTCTTACTTTTGGCGCGTTGGGCCAGTTCTCCCAAATTGGCCGGAGACTGACTTCCTGCTGGATGAATGGTGAGGACCTCCCCCGGCAGTTCAAAGAGCCGCTCACATTGCTCTGCACTCATTCGTTTGCCTTTCTGGCTGACCCCTACGAAGAGTAAGTGATCACTCGTTTCAAAGGAATCAACTGTGAGCAGGTGCAGTTGGAGCCAGCCTTCCTGTCCAATCAAGGGCTGTAAGCTGGCAAAATTTCCCGCAAAGGCACTGTGATCAAAGCGGACGGTAGCCAAGGGAAGGGTCTGCTCACGATTCTGAGTCAACAAGGCCTGAGCCAGCGGATGCTGCAAGCGGTATTTATGGGCCTGTTCTTTCTTTCCTGGCCGAATGTGATACACCCCAATGGGGATCGCTTTCGAAGGGAAGGGATTGTTGCGCAACACAAACTGATAGCCATCCTGAAAATGAATATCGGAAGTTCCGGCCATCGCATAGCGGGTAAAATCAAAGAGCATCTTTTCATAGCGCCCGACATATTGCTTGGTGTTGTCCAGGGTTACCTTGAGGCGATGGACCACATCCATGTCGAAGTTTTCGAGCAGTTGTTTCCGGGTTTGTTTCATCCGGGTTTCAATCTGTTCCTCCAGTTCTTGTTGCAATTCATCAAAGGATTGACTGATCTCTTCGTCAGTGCGGCAGCGTTGGTAGATTTCCCCGATCCTGCGCTCGAAATCAACTCCTGACTCAATGCTGCCCAATACTTCATCTGAAGCGCCAAACACGCCGTTGAAGAGTTGAAACTTTTAATCGAGAATCTGGAACACCCGCTGATCTGCCGCATTCTTGGTGTTGAGAAAATTGACCACCACCACGTCAAATTTTTGCCCATACCGATGGCACCGCCCAATCCGTTGCTCGATTCGCTGCGGGTTCCAAGGCAGGTCATAGTTGATCAGCAAGGAACAAAATTGCAGGTTGATGCCTTCAGATGCAGCCTCGGTGGCGATCATGATTTGGGCTTCGTTGCGGAAGTGATCCACCAGAGCGGCTCGCATATCAACCGCCCGAACCCCCGTTACCCGATCTGAATCCGCGTTATCTGTTTGCCATTGCTGATAGATGGCCTTAGACGTGGCATCATTGTTTTGCCCATTGAACATCAAGATCTTTCCTTCATAGCCTTCGCGAGACAACATGTCAAACAAGTATCGCTGGGTACGGCTGGATTCGGTAAAGATGATGGCTTTTTGGGCCGCCCCTAGCTCCTTCATTTTGTCGAAGCCTTGGTCCAAAGCCTTTACTAAGCGGATACCCTTGGCATTATGGGTAATAGAAAGGGCCAGTTCGTGAAAGGCTCGGAGTTCTTCCAACTCCCGTTTCAGCCGTTCTATTTCTATTGGACTCAACAAAGGAAGTTCATCTTCGCCTTCTTCCCCTTCCCATTCTTCCGTCAATTCTCCATAGGACTCAAATTCCTCTTCCACTGCGTGCAATAGCTCCTGGGTCATTTCTGGCTGGCGATCCAACAATTTTTGCAAGCGGGCGATGAGTTTTTCCAGAGTCCCGGCGATGGCATAGGTAGAAGAAGCCAGGAGTTTTCGCAGAATCAAGGTCAACAGGTGCCGCTGGGAAGCAGGCAACGCGAACAATAAATCCTGCTGGAGAAACTCCGTTACCATCTGGTAGAGGGCCTGTTCGTCATCGGTGGGTTCAAATTTGACCGTGAGCGGAATCCGGTTGGTATAATTGATGTATTCCTGGACCTGACGCCTCAGATTGCGTTTACAGATAGGAGCGAGACGTCCTTTCAGCTCGTCAAAATCATCTTCTCCCGTAAGCCTTGCAAATTGGCTGCGGAAGCTTTTGACATCACCAAAAATGTGTTCGTCAATCAAACTCACCAGCCCGTACAACTCCATCAGGGAGTTTTGGAGCGGGGTTGCAGTCAGCAGTAGTTTGGGAGCGAGGGAGGTAGCTTCTTTGATGGCCTTCCCGATTCGGTTACTGGTCTTATATACGTTGCGTAACCTATGGGCCTCATCAATTACCACCAAGTCCCAGGTCCGCAGGGCGAGGAAATCCGCTTTATTTCGGGCAAAGTGGTAGGAGCAGATAACGATTTGTTCCTGCTCAAATGGGTTTCTCACCCCCTTTTTTTGCAGTTCCCGAAAGGTCTTGGATTCCAATACCACTGACGGCAAAAAAAACTTTTCTTGGAGTTCCTGCGCCCATTGCTTACGGAGGCTTGAGGGCCCAATGATGAGTAGCTTCCGTTTTCCTTCGGCCCATTTTTGAGACAGGACAATCCCAGCTTCTATGGTCTTTCCTAGCCCTACTTCATCAGCAAGGATTGCTCCTTGAGATAAAGGAGACTGAAAGGCAAAGAGGGCAGCCTCAATCTGATGGGGGTTGAGATCCACTTGGGCATCCATGAGTGTAGTGCTCAATTTTTCCGGATCATCAGCTGGACGTCTAAGCGTCAATTGGTTCGCAAAGAAGGTAGCGTGGTAGTTTGTCATGAGAATATGCTCCATCAAAAATAGTTTGCCAGTCGGTACTGACAGGATCAATCTTCTCCAGTCGATTTTTCTCAAAATCAACTGATCACAAAAAAGTTAGCAGATTCCCAAAAAGAAAGGGAGGGAGTTATCGGGTGGAGCGTAATTTGCAAAGGATACAGGCGGCGCCGTCGACAGGTTGACAGGACCGGGCATTGGAGT
>JBCCCJ010000974.1:0-3192 GCA_039033615.1 Bacteroidota bacterium | reverse complement strand
ATGGGTACGACCAATGCCGAGTACACCTCGGTAGGTAAGTCGGGGCCATCACTCCAGCTTTCATCCGCATAGTGGTAGATATAAGATTTGGTGCTGAGCCAAATCTTCCCACTTGGGGTCTGCACTTGTTTCTGCCCCCCCCAAACGATCACATTGCCATCCGGTAAGGGAGCTGAATTCGCCCCGAGCACACTATCTGGAAAAGGCGTAGTCTCCCGAATGGGGATGGAACTCTGGGCATGCAAATTCAAAGCCCAGAGAGAGAACGTACAAAAAAGAGCGAAAAAAGAGAATAAGTGCTTCATAAGAGAGGGGTTGAAGTCATGGAAAATCATTCAACCACTAATCTCCTACTTGAAAGGACGTCCCTCAATTACCCAATTGGGTAGTTTTGATTCTCAACATGAGCCCTCATCAGGGGTTGGAACCCAGATGAGGAATGTTGGGAAGCTACAATCGCCCAATTTCCCGATTGCCCGCCCCAGTTTCCTGGTCCACGTTCAAATCGCCTAATTCAGCACGGGCTTGGGCTGCCACTTCCTGCAATTCAGCTACTTTTTCAGGATGAAGTTCTGCCACATTGTATTCTTCGCCCGGATCGCGCATCAGGTTGTAGAGTTCTGGCTCGGTGACTTCGGTTTTGATGCGACGACCGCCCCGCCCATCGTTGCCAGGCATAGCGTGATAGGAGCCAAAGGTATGGGGCAAGACCAACTTCCAATTGCCTTTGCGGACCGCATTGAGGTTATTTGTGCCGTAGTAGTAGTACAAATCTTTGCGGGGTTCGGCCTCCACATTGCCTTGCCACAATTCTCTGAGGTTGATCCCATCAATGGGCTTCTCCGGCAGGTCAGCTCCGACAATGTTCGCAATGGTGGGTAGCAAATCTATGGTACAGGACAGGCGATGGTTGATGGTACCAGCGGGGGTTTTTCCTGGCCAGCGAAGCAGGAAGGGTACGCGCTGTCCGCCTTCCCAGGAAGTGGTTTTGCCTTCTCGCAACCCGCCAGATGAGCCCGCATGATTGCCATAATTGAGCCAGGGTCCATTGTCGGTAGTGAAAATGACGATGGTATGATCCGCTACCCCAGTTTCGTCCAGCGCGGCCATGATTTCGCCTACCGACCAATCTAGTTCCATCATCACGTCGCCGTACATGCCTTGTTCGCTTTTTCCTTTGAACTTGGCAGAGACTCCCAGGGGAACATGCGGCATGGTGTGCGGCACGTACAGGAAGAAAGGTTCGTCCTTTTTCCGGCGAATGAAATCTACCGCCTTTTCGGTGTAGAGCGTGCTGAGCTTGTCCTGGCCTGCCAGGGTGGTGATTTTCTCGATCACCTCATTGCCTTCGATCAAGGGCAAGTCGGGGTAATCTCCCCTGCCTTTTCCAGGAGGCGTTTTGCTACCGTTCAATTCGATGGGCCACATGTCATTGGAATACGGCACTCCGGTGTATTCGTCAAATCCATGCTGTAAGGGCAGAAATTTTTCGTGATGACCCAAATGCCACTTGCCAAATACAGCCGTAGCATATCCTTGCGCCTTCAAGAGTTCTGCCAGGGTGGTTTCTTCGGGGTTGAGGCCTTTTTTATGAAAAGGGAACAAAGCCCCGGAGATGCCAATCCGGTTGGGATAACAGCCAGTCAGGAGTCCTGCCCGGGAAGCACTACAAACGGGCTGAGCGGAATAATGATGAGTAAAGCGCATCCCCTGGCTAGCAAGTCGATTCAAATGAGGGGTCGTGAAACCCGTTGCTCCATAGGCTCCCACATCTCCATAGCCTTGATCGTCCGTGAAGATGATGACCACATTCGGCGGTCCCGTTGGAGGTTGGGAAGCAGGTTGGCAAGCGAATAGGAGCAACAAAAAGCTCAGGGGTAGGAGTCGAGTAGCGGCCATAACACAGAGAATTGGGGAGATGTGGAAGTGAGAGTAGCAGATGGATGGGAACCTTCTTTAAAGGTAGGGTTTTCCTAGTAAGCTCAAAATGTATCCCCGTTTTGCGGTGTGAAAAGCATTGGCATGGCCCTGTTTCGCCTCAGACATTACAAAAAGGACTGCCCTTTCGAGACAGTCCTTCCTTACCTTATTCGAATGAAATACACGTTTCTATTCAGCTACTGCCACCGGAGATCGCAAGGCCGCAATCCGCGCCAAGGTCTCTTTGACTGTTGCGGTCAACTGTTCGTAGACCCCCTCTTTGACCCAATCCTTGCGGATCAGTTTGGAGCCCATGCCTACACAAGTGACACCCGCCTGGAACCATCCTGCCAGGTTTTCCATTTCTGGGGTTACGCCTCCGGTGGGCATGATGCGGGTCCAAGGCTGAGGGCCCAACACGGCCTTGACAAACCCAGGTCCGTAAGTGCTACCTGGAAATAATTTGACAATCTCACAGCCCCATTCTTCCGCCTGAGCAATCTCCGTCAGGGAACCACAACCAGGCGACCAGAGGACTTTCCGGCGGTTACAGGCCCGAGCGATGTCTTCCCGAAAGACGGGCGTTACCACAAAATTTGCCCCAAGATTCAGATACTGCGCCGCTGTGCCTCCATCGGTAATGGACCCGACTCCCAAGATCATCTCCGGCAATGCTGCTCGACAATAGAGGCTGAGTTCTCGGAACACCTCCTGAGCAAAATCCCCCCGATGGGTAAATTCCAATAGTCGCGCTCCCCCCTCGTAACAGGCGCGGAGCACTTCTTTTGCGACTGACGGATCAGGGTGGTAGAACAAAGGAACCAAGCCACTCGCTTCCATTTGGGCGGCTACTTCCATTCTGGTAAAACGTGCCATAGATACTGCTGTTATCTGCTGACTCTGCCTGAAGCATCGCCTTGCATGAGTTTTTCTACTTCTGAAATGGTAACAAGATTGGCATCCCCAAATATGGTATGCTTGAGACAGGAAGCAGCTACCGCAAAGTTCAGGGCTTCCTGATCGGTTTCATAATTCAACAGACCATAAATCAGCCCTCCCATGAAGCTATCGCCCCCGCCTACCCGATCCACGATGTGGGTGATTTGGTAGGTAGGAGCCTGCAGCAATTCTGTGCCGTTGTATAGCACGCCAGACCAGGAGTTGTGGGAAGCGCTGATGGATCCTCGCAGCGTGGTGATGACTTTTTGGGCACGGGGAAATGTTTCCATGAGGCGTTGACAGACTTCCAGATAGGCGGCCCCAGAAACACTT
>JBCCCJ010000973.1:0-3196 GCA_039033615.1 Bacteroidota bacterium | reverse complement strand
TGGAAACCAATTTGCCACTGCCCCTCTACATTGGATTGTTGGCGACCTTTACTGGGGTCATCATCGGCCTGATTCAGATTGCCTTGGATGGGGTGAGTGATGATGCGATCCAGTCCTTCCTGGCAGGCGTGGTCGTGGGGATGATTGGTTCTGCGATTGGGTTGGCGCTGACGGTTCGAGCCAATGCCGTGTTCAAAACGGGGAAGGAAAAGCGAGACGAAGGCATCGAAGATTACTTCCATTTCCTGCGAACCCAGGTGATCCATCCTGAAGCGGCGCCAGTCAGTGGTTCTGTTCGAGGCTTGCGGGATTCCCTTTCTGCTTTCCAAAATGGCTTTGCAGAGTACCAGGACAACATGAATCAGTCCTTGGGAGAAACCCTGCGGATGTTCAGTGAATTGAAAGAAGTCTTCAAGCAGGTGCGCAGCATGGAGCAACAACTCTCTGGAGTTGATCGCACCATTCGCAACAATGACGAATTGTTGGAAAAGCAAATGAAGTCCTTCGAGACCTACGCCCATAAAGCAGAGGCCCTGACTCGAAAGCTGAATGCCTCCTTCGACAACATTGATTCCCAGGTGCAAACCACGGTGGATCAGCAAGTCCAAGCTCTGGAAAACAGCACCCAGACCGCTTACCTCAAGATGGACCAATACCTGGCTTCCATCGAAGGAACCGACCGGGCTGCTCTCGCCAAAACCATGAGTGGGGACATCCATCAGTTACAGCAAGGAGTCAAGAACCTGGACGAAAAAAGCCTCCAGATCAATGCTCAATTGCTGGAGCGGCTGAACCGAGAGGAGCAATCTCATCAGGTATTGGCGGCCACCGTGCAGCAACTCAACCAACGCATCAATGCCCTCCAACCCAACGAGAGCTTTGTGAACAGTCCAGCCATGCGGGCCTTTGCCTATACGGGCATCGGGGCGTTCATCCTGGGAATCGCCGGAGGAACTGCCTTTCTCGTCCAAACTTTTGTCTTGTAAGCAAGGCGAAACGAATCCATTTGTTTCACTTCTAAGCCAATCAAGACATGAAAAAAGATAGCAGCCGCCTGTTTTGGGTAAGTTATGCGGATTTGATGACCGCCCTGTTCATCATCGCCCTCGCCCTCTTTGTGTTGAGCTACAAAATGTTCAAAATGCGGGCCGATGCCCTCGTTCTGACCGAGGAAGAACTGCGTGTCCGAAGCTTGGAACTCGATCAGCAGAGCCAGGCCCTCGAAGAAATGCAGCGCCGTTTGAGCGACGAGGAAATGTTTGCCAGCTCCCTGATTCAGGAATTGAATCAAGAACGCATGCGACTCCTGGTCATGGAGGAGGAATACAAGAAGTTACAAGAGATCCAAAAGGCGATCGAATCGCTGGACCCTCGCTACTTTGTCTATCAACCCGCCTACAAACGCCACGTCTTGCGGACCCAAGTTCAATTCCCCAAGGGAGCGAATACCATTCCTGACAGCTACGAAACCACGCTTTTGGAAGCGGGGAAAGCTCTGGGAGGCCTGGTAGACAAACTCGATCCCAACGACAACGTCAAGTATTTGCTGGTGATCGAAGGCATGGCATCTCAGGATGATTACTCCCGCAACTACGAATTGAGTTATGAGCGGGCCTTATCCTTGTATCGCTTGTGGGAAGAAAAAGGCCTCACCTTTGATCCGAATCGGGTGGAGGTGATGATTTCTGGTTCAGGAGAAGGGGGCATCGGGCGTGATCCCTTTGACGAAACCAAGAACCAACGCTTCCTGATTCAGATCATTCCGAAAATCGGGGAATTGAAGGCCATTGATTACAACGAGGTCGATAGCCTCTCTCAAGAATTGGACCAGCCGATCAGACCTTCCGCTTCAACAGACGATTGAGGTCATTTTGATGCTTGCGGGTTTGTCCCTCGATCTGGGGAATCAATTCTTTGGGAAATTTCGCATCGAAATCCTTTGGGAAGCGGTCTTTGATGCCAGTACGCACGATGGCGTTGTACATGGCCACGTGCTTGAGGTAGCGACCGATCACCTCCCGAAAAGGCTCCGAGGGTTCCACGATGTGGAGCCCATTTTCGATGATCTTGACGATCTCATTGTGCTTTTCAAGAATGATGTCCTGCTTGATCGTTGCGCTGATGGTGCCTTCTTTGGAGTGCGGTGCGTCAGGATTGTCAAACATTTTTTCCCAGATCGCACTCACCTGCTGGAATCGGACCGCGATGGGCCAATAAAAGAGCGACAATTTCTGCTGAAGCAATTGAATTTGGCGATTCCGACGGGCGATGTGGATGTCCCAAATGGTCTTGGCGATAAAACCAACGACCGCCAACAAAATCGGCAGGAACAATTGCCCCATTTCCAGGCCTTCTCCAGCTACTTCCGCCAACAAATCTGTGCCAGCCAAAGAGCCCTTGCTACCCGGAAGTTGGGCAATTAAACCAGTCAATGGGCATACACTCAGTAAGAAAAATCCAAGGTGTTTCATCGGAAGGAAAGCGCTTACGCTGCAAACATAACAAATATTTTGAGCGCGCGCAGCCGTGAGAAAGAAGGAGGGTATCCGATGTCATGAAACTATTGATGCGTGTGGGACAAACGGCAGTCGCGATGTGCCTACTACCGATTCCTCTATCTTCGATTTGCTTCCGAACTTCGCATCCCTCCGAACTGCGCTTGTTTACTGATGAGGAAGAGTTTGGTAAGCCCGCCGAACCAACTCTCCCCAAAAACGAAGCGCATTGCGATTCGCAACTCGGTAAAAACAGACGCCTCACAGAAAGCAAGCAGGCGCATCGCGACTATTTGTTGCTGAGAGGTTTTTTCTAGTGCCCCGAGACGCCCCCCTAATACAGTTTTCGGCCTGGGAATTCCAGATTGACCAAAAGATGCCCGTTTCTATTCCTTCAATCTATAACATCCTGATGGTCAATGCCCAGTTCTCGGAGTTTGGCTAAGAGTTTTTCCGCCCGTTGTTGTTCTTCTTTGAGTGCTTGATCTGAACGCTCTTGTTCTCTGAGCGCTTGTTCTGCCCGGTGTTGTTCTTCTTCGAGTGCTTGTTCCGCTTTCTGCCGCTCTTGTTCTGCTCGTTGTTGTTCTGCTTGGAGTTCCTTTATGGCTTGTTCCGCACGCCTTTGCTCTGCTTGGGCGGCAGCAATCTGTAGCTTACCCTCTTCTCTTTCGGCTTCCCAACTATTGAAGATGGCTTCAATT
>JBCCCJ010000972.1:0-3196 GCA_039033615.1 Bacteroidota bacterium | reverse complement strand
TGGCCCACAATCAACCCCTGACTTAATTTTGGGAGCAGAACAGCCACCTTTCTTTGCTTACGGTCGGCAAATGGGGCAATGTGTGATCGGGGGAGGCGTGTAACGAGGGAGTAAGTGGCCAGAATTGACGGGAACATATTTGTTTGGAGATTTTGGAAATGGCAACATCTGGTCGCTTTCTCTCCAAGATGCCCCAACTCCGCTGCATTTGACCACCTGGGCAGAAACCGACCCTCAACAAAAAAAGGGAATTTCCTCCTTTGCTTTTTCTTCGGAAGGAGACGTGTATGTACTGGTCCTGTGCGGAACCAATCAGCAGGGCGGACAGATTCAGCGGATGCAGCGTAGCATAAGGCCGTCCGCTTGAGGAGCAGTCGAGAGAGAAAAGAGGGGAGAATGGATGCGCATGCTTCCAAGCCCTTGATCTTCAATTGGCTACTGAAATGCGCATTTCTCTAGGCTGCGATTGCCCATGTTCATCGAACTTGTCATGAGCCCCTGTACTGAGCTACAGCCGAAGTATGTCGGACCAACTCTCCAAAAAAACGAAGCGCAGAGCGATTCGCATTTCGGTAGAAAGTGTCACACCATAAAAATCAAGCAGGCGCATCGCGACTGCCACCTACTGAGATGTTCTTTGCAGGGGAGACATGTGACGTACATCCAAGTTGTTTTGTTCTCTGGTGAAATGCAATTTCGCGTTCCCAGATGACCTCAATTATGCTTGACTACGCCCAACTTCCTGCCATGACTTCTCGCGAGCAAGCCATCTGCGCAGCTCGAATGAACCGTTTTCCGCAGGTGGAGGGCTTGCGGTGCTTGCATGAGGGGGACGACCTCAGTACCTATAGCCAGATGCTCGAAGAGGTTCAATTGCCTTTCCCGCTCGCAGAAGTGTGGCAGACCTATACTGGGCAAACGCCCGAACAGATGTGGAAGGGGCCCATGGTTCGCTATCTATTTGGCTATGATCGACAGGAAAAACGACATATGTACGCTGGGCAGGAGCAAGGGGGAAAGCCGCAGCCCGGACAGTTGTTTTTCTGTTTGTTATCAGTTGGGGTACCAATTGGTTTGGTAGTGATGGAATTGCTGCGACTCGATCCCGAACGCCATGAATTGGAACTGGCTTACGTGGAAGGAGGCTTGTATCGGGGCGTACAACAACTGAGTTTTCAAGAGGAAAACGGGCAGACGAGGGTGAAACATGTGAGTTACTATCGGGGAGAATCCGCTTGGGTTCGAGGCTTGGTGCCCTATGCCTATCTCCACAGCAAGACCGCAGGGGAGTTTCATGGAGCAATGCAGCGAAAGCTACACGCCCAATAACGAGAAACGAGGGGGTAGGTGGCATTCGTTTGCCTGTTTCGATGAGCGAGATTGGGTAGGTGGCGTAGAAAATTTCTGTTATTTTCCCCCAAATAACGGACCTATGAAATACTTGCTGATCACACTGATGATACTAGGGATGAGCCCCCTTTTTGGACAAGAAATGATTCCTCTTTGGGACGGCTCCCCACCACTTTGTCCCAATGACTTGACCGAAGAATCCAAACTAGATCCCAGGATTGGTCGTCGGATCGCCAAAGTTCAAACTCCCACCTTGGAGGCGTATTTCCCTCGACCCGGTCGCGCCAACGGAGCATCGGTGATCATCTGTCCGGGAGGAGGCTATACCATTTTGGCCTATGATTGGGAAGGGGTGGACATGGCTAAGTGGTTCAATTCCATGGGCGTAACGGCCTTTGTTTTGAAGTATCGCTTGCCCAGATACGAGGAAGCCGATGAATGCGCGGAAGGCATAGCCTTGGCCGATGCCCAACGGGCCATGCGTCTGGTGCGCTCACGAACTGAAGAATGGAACCTGGACCCGGAAAGAATTGGCATCATGGGCTTTTCTGCCGGAGGACACTTGGCCTCAACTACCGGCACGCATTTCGATGCGGGAGACAAAAACGCAACAGAAGCCATCGAACAGCAAAGCTCCCGCCCAGACTTCATGATTCTGATGTACCCCGTGGTCAGCATGGACACCAGCATTGCTCATATGGGCTCCCGCCGCAACTTGATCAGCAAAACCCCAAACCCCGAGAAGGAGCGCTTGTATTCCAACGAGGCCCAGGTGACAGCTGATACACCGCCGACCCTCTTGATCCACGCAGACAATGACAAAGGCGTAGTACCCGAGAATAGCGTATATTTTTACCTGGCCCTTCGAAAGGCAGGAGTTCCTGCCGCGATGCATATTTTTGCCACGGGGGGACACGGATTCTCGTTTGGAGAGGGAAAAGGCAGCGTGGAGAATTGGCCGGACCTCTGTGAAGGCTGGTTGGAAGACCGCGGTCTGTTGTCTGCGGAGAAATAGCAGAAATCTATGCTCAGTTTTTGGGAAAAGAGGGAGTTCACCCAATGGGACCATCTCATCATCGGAGGAGGCATTGTGGGGCTTTCTACCGCCGCGAGTCTCTTGGAGGCCCAGCCGGGAGCCAAGGTGGTGGTTCTAGAACGGGGGAGCCTGCCGACAGGTGCCAGTACGAAAAATGCCGGATTCGCTTGCTTTGGTAGCCTGACCGAGTTGGCGGTGGACCGAAGTCAATTGCCAGATGAAGAAGTCCTCCAATTGGTTGAATCTCGTTGGAACGGACTGAAGCGCCTGCGGTCTCGTTTGGGAGAAACCGCCTTGCGTTATGAAGCCTGCGGTGGGTACGAGATGATCACCGAAGCGGAATTGTCCTACCTAGATCAGTTGGAAGCGGTCAATGAGCTTCTGTCTCCCTTGTTCGGGGAGCAGGTGTTTTCCATGGCAGACGAAAAGATCGGAGCCTTTGGCTTTGATCGAAAAGAAGTTCCTCATCTCATTTCCAATCCCTTCGAAGGCCAACTCGATCCTGCCGCCATGATACACGCTCTCTGGCGCTACGTGATCGAACGAGGTGGAACAGTACTGACCGGCTGTGAAGTCATGGGCTGGGAAGAAGGGCCGAAGGGATGCCAAGTCCGGGCCAGGGTGCAAGCCCAGCCAGAGCAACTTGCCTTCCATGCCCAACAACTGGCCATTTGCACCAATGCTTTCACCACTGCTTTGCTCCCAGACCTCGAATTGCAGCCGGGACGTGGGCAGGTCTTGATCACCGAACCCATCCCTGATTGGCCGCTAAGAGGCGTTTTTCATTATCAGGAAGGGTATTATTATTTT
>JBCCCJ010000971.1:0-3198 GCA_039033615.1 Bacteroidota bacterium | reverse complement strand
TTTTCCTCTTCCAGTATATCAGACTCAGCCGTGGCTAGCAATGGCCCGCTGAGTCTGCTTTCTTTTGGTAAACATCGGTCCCCTTCCCTCTTCCCGTCGAAATATGTATGTTTGGGTACCAGCTTCATCAACTCCTCCCACTCATGCGTCTGCTTCTTTCTGGCTTCTTCCTCCTCTCCTTGGTGTCACTTTGCGCTCAATCGGCCAACGAAACCGAGCGGGTCTTTTATGAACACGCGCATCTCGATGGAGCAGAGAAACAGTTGCAAGGTCTGCTCAGTAGCACCTCCACGTTTGGGACGGGAGTAGCTGCCTTGGGTGATCTGGATGGAGACGGGCATACCGAGGTGGCGATAGGAGACCCTGCCGGGAATGGGAAGCTCCACATTCTGTTTGTAGATTCTGCAGCGCACATCCTCCGCACCCAAACCATCACCGCTGGAAAAGGAGGCTTTACCGGAAAACTCACCGCTTCGGGCGGCTTTGGTACCCGAATCGAAGCCCTGGGAGACTGGGATGGAGATGGCATTCCTGACGTAGCGGTGGGAGAACCTCGCGGCAAATTGGGGGTGCTGATGTATGGAAAAGTTTGGCTCTTGATGCTAACCGCCGACGGCAGCGTGAAGTCCCAGGTAGAAATCCACGGCCGAACCGAAGGTTTGACCCCACAATTGGCGCGAGATCGCCTCTTTGGACAAGACATCGCTCGCTTGCCAGACCTGGACGGCAATGGTCAAGCGGATCTCCTCGTAGGCGCACCGGATCTGGTCGCCAAAGGTACGGGCTCCGTTTGGGTCTTGTTGATGGCTTCTCCCCAAACAGTATTGTCTGCCCATTCTATTGAAAAGGGCAAAGCAGGTTTGGGAAGTGAGCTGCGAAAGGGAGATCAGTTTGGGTTTGCAGTGGAAACCATCGGCGACCTCGATGGAGATGGGCGGGTAGAAGTGGCCGTCGGAGCGCCAACTGATGATGCCAGCGGACAAAATCAAGGAGCCGTGTATCGCCTGAGTTTGGACCAAAACGGACAAGTCAGCCAGGAAGTCAAATGGACGCAGGGGACCGGGCGGGTAGAAAGTTACCTCGAAGTCGACGACTGGCTGGGCACTTCTCTGGCTCTGGTGGGAGATGTACAGGGAGATCCTTTCCCGGAATTGGCAGTCGGAACGTTTCGGGACGACGATGGCGGCAAAGACAAAGGAGCCATCTATGTCTGGAGTCTGACTGACACCGACAGTCTGGGACCGCAGCACAAAATCAGCGAAACCAGTCGCAATTTCGAGGGAGAATTCCCGCTCAAATACCAGTGGGGCTATTCGGTCAGTCCTTTGGGCGATTTGAATAAAGACGGCCGGCCAGATCTCTTGGTCAATGGCCAAAGCAGCCGGGTCGAACGCAGCAAAGGCAGCTTCTGGATGTTGTTCCCTGCCGAGTACCCGGATCGCCTGAAACAACGCGGTACCTGGGCCGCAGGAGCGGGACAATTTTCCCGCCAGGACAGCATGATGCTCTATGCCGGAGCGAAAAATGCGGAAGATTCCGCCAAGGTGGACAGCCTCTACGACCTTTCCGGTTACGCCCCCAACAACCTGGTTTTCATTCTAGACGTCTCCGCTTCCATGAGCAAACCCCAGCGTTTGCCCTTGTTGCGCGATGCCTTCATCGAATTGTTGGCCTTCATGCGACCCGAAGACCGAATCTCTGTCATCACCTATTCTGGCAAAGCCACCCTGCAATTGGACGGAGTCCCCGCCATTGAACAAGAGAAAATCGCCCGTACCATCAGCGAACTCAAGTCCCAGGGCGAAACCAAACCCGGCAAAGCCCTCGAAAAAGCCTACGCCCAGGCAGAAGCCCATTTCATCGAAGGCGGCAACAATCGCCTCATCATGGCCACCGACGGAGGCTTTGATTTTCGAGAGCTGGACAAGCCCCTGGAGAAACTAGGGACGAACCGCATTCCCCTCAGCGTCTTCTACTTCGGCAAACAACCCGAATGGAAGCTCCGCGAGATGGAAAAAATCGCCTACTCGGGCTTTGGAAATGCCGCCTACATCACCCAGGGCACCGTCAACGGGGCTTTATTACGAGAAGTAAAAATGATCCGCAAGAAGAAACTTCCCGAAGAAAAAGCCCCTGAACCTGATGATAATTGACCCAATCATTCGTCCAAACGATACCCCTCGATTCGCCTTCTCCCGACCGGAGAAGTCCAGAAACAGGGATCGAGGATCGAATTGTTCCATCTCAGATCACAACTACCTCTATGAAACCCTACAACGACACCCTAGCCCGAGTCTTTGAATTAGACAACCCTGCCAAGGCCGTAGACGAACTGAAAGGCGCCTATGAAAAGGCCATTCTGTTGCTGATTTTCAATTCCCCAAATTTGGAGGAGCGAGCCCTCAAGGTCGCAAATCGCGCAGCCCGTCCCCTTGGCGCGGTCTTGGGAGAGAACGAACCGCTCAAACAAGTGATCCTGATTCAAGCCCCTGAAGTCCTCGCAGCAGTGGAAGCCGACCTCAAAGCCCGCTTGCCAGAAGGAACTGATTTTGCCCAAACTGTGGCCATGAGTCTCGTAAGGGGTACCGGAGCAGTCGCTCATGTGATCACCCAAGGCAGCCTGACCGGATCCAATATGGGTACCGCCTTCAACCTCGCCCTCATCGAATTGGGGAACTCAAACCCTGCATGATATGAAATACCTTTCCCTTTTGCTGGTTAGCTACGGTTTGCTAAGCCTTTCCTCCTCCTTATTTGCCCAATCTTCCGCCTCTGTGGTAACGCTCTGGGAGGAAAGCACCACGGGTAGCTATCGCGATACCATCCCTGCTGGTGGAATCGTGGACATCAACAGCATCATTCGCATTCGGGTCAATCGCACCGAGATCGAAGAACAACTGTTTGAAATGGCGGGCATTCCCGACTCCTCGGAGCGCCTCCAACAGCTTCGACAACTGAATGAATTGCTGTCGCACGAAGCAACCATCGTGCAGATGCTGAATGACATTCGCTCCAACCCCACTGCCAGTCTCCAGGCCTATGCCAACTGGGCAGCTTTCGAGGAACAGTACAAAGACATATTGCGGGTTTCCGATCCGGATTTGTACCAAGAAATCTACGACCGGATTGACAATTTTGAGTTTGGTGATTTTGACGAGGACAAAACCGATGCGGAATTCATCGTCTATGTGGTCCAGC